>JAYTGH010000307.1:0-1794 GCA_043733645.1 Flavobacterium sp.
CATTGGTTATGTTGATAATTTCATGCAGTTGATGTTTAAATTACCAACCGGACCTTACACTGCAAATCCAGTGGTAGTTGATGCTTTAGATAAATTATTCATCCTTCATGCTGACCACGAACAAAACTGCTCTACTTCAACAGTAAGAATTGTGGGTTCATCGCATGCAGGATTATTTGCATCCATTTCTGCTGGAGTTTCAGCACTTTGGGGACCATTGCATGGAGGAGCAAATCAGGCTGTTTTAGAAATGTTGGAAGCTATTCAGCAAGATGGTGGTGATTCTGCAAAATATATGGCGAAAGCCAAAGATAAAGATGATCCTTTCCGTTTGATGGGATTTGGACATAGGGTGTATAAAAACTTTGACCCAAGAGCCAGAATCATTAAAAAAGCAGCAGATGAGGTATTAAAAAACCTTGGCGTCGATGATCCGATTTTAAGGATTGCAAAAGAATTAGAAGAAGCAGCTTTGGTTGATGAATACTTTGTATCAAGAAAATTATATCCAAATGTTGATTTCTATTCAGGGATTATTTACCGTGCACTAGGAATTCCAACTGATATGTTTACCGTAATGTTTGCTATTGGAAGATTACCAGGTTGGATTGCGCAATGGAAGGAAATGCGTACCAACAAAGAACCAATCGGAAGACCAAGACAAATATATACAGGTCATCCTTTAAGAGATTTCAAACCTATGGATAAAAGATAAATTATCTATTATTAAATAAAAAAACTCCTTGTTTGCGCAAGGAGTTTTTTTTTATTATTTCTTTTTCAATCTATCTTTAAAGACTTTCTCAAATTTTTCAATCTTGGGTTGAATCACCATTTGACAATAGGGTTGGTCTTTGTTATTTTCATAATAATTCTGATGATAATCTTTTGCTTTATAAAAGGCTGTAAACGGTTCTAAAGTGGTTACAATTTTACTGCCGTAAACTTTAGCATTGTTCAATTCGGCAATAATACTTTCAGCCGCTTTTTTTTGCTCTTCGTTTTTATAAAAAATCACCGAACGATATTGTGTACCAACATCAGCGCCTTGACGATTCAACGTTGTTGGGTCATGAACAGTAAAAAATACGTGGAAGATTTCATCTAAACTGGTTTTGGTTTTGTCATAAGTAATCTGAACCACTTCGGCAGCTCCTGTGTTTCCGGTGCAAACTTCTTCATAACTAGGATAGGCAACGGTTCCGCCCGCAAAACCTGAAACTACTTTGTCAACACCTTCTAAATTTTCATAAACGGCTTCCACACACCAATAACATCCGCCACCAAGCACAATAGTTTCGAGGTTTCCTTTGCTTTCTATTGCATCCGGAACAAAATCCAACGAAATAGCATTCATACAATAGCGTTTTCCAGTTGGTGCTGGTCCATCATCAAACAAATGTCCCAAATGACTATTACATCTGCCACAAAGCGCTTCTGTTCTTTTCATTCCGAATGAATTATCATCTTTAAAAACAATACTTTGTTTATTTTCCTGTTCAAAGAAACTTGGCCAACCACAACTACTTGTGAACTTTTGGTTTGATCTGAAAAGTTTTAGACCACAAGCCGCACAATAATATGTTCCTTTGGTTTCTGAATTCCACATGGTTCCTGTGAAAGCTCTTTCGGTATCCGCCTCTCGGGCTACAGCATACAAATCAGGTGATAATACTTTCTTCCATTCGGCATCTGAAACATTTAATTTCTTAGTGTCAGTATTAGAATAATAAGGATTTCCAGGTTTTGAAATTACGTTTTCCATAGCAATGGTTTTTGAAGTTGTGTTTTGAT
>JAYTGH010000308.1:0-1793 GCA_043733645.1 Flavobacterium sp.
TAAAATGACTTCTTAATCCTATCCAAATCGCGCTTAGTGTCTTGTTCCTTGAGACTTTCGCGTTTATCATAGGTTTTCTTTCCGCGACACAATCCAATATCTAATTTGGCAATTCCTTTTTCGTTGGTAAAAAGCTTTAAAGGAATAATGGTCAATCCTTTAGTATCGAATGCTTTCTCTAATTTTCGTAATTCTCTTTTATTTAATAAAAGCTTACGCTCACTTTTTGCCTTGTGATTGAATTGATTTCCGTAAAGATATTCATCAATTTGAGTATTGATGGCAAATAACTCGCCGTTATGAAATTCACAAAAACCTTCTGTTATATTAGCCTTTCCTAAACGAATCGATTTAATTTCCGTGCCCGTTAAAACGATGCCAGCAGTATAGGTTTCGATTATTTCATAATCAAATTTCGCTCGCTTATTTAGTATGTTTATTGTCTTTAACATCGGACGGCAAATGTAATACAAAATGAAGTTTCTTGAAAATTATATAATCTAAATATAAATTATTACTTTAGTTGAGTCAAACCAATTAAAACCAAACAATTATGCCAAAAAGAATACTCTCATTATTTCTTTTAACATTGATACTATCATGTTCAAAAGAAGATGCAACGGATATCCTAATTCCGCAAAATCAAAAAATACCTTTAACAGCAGCTCAGGTTAATGCTAAAATTGATGAGTCAATCAATTCGAATGGTACTTTTAATTGGCGTGATGCCGATTCCTATTTAATTTGGAGTGCCGTTGTCAACGGAAACAATGCTGTTACTATTGGTTTTGGAAACTCGAAAACTAATTTCGAAAGAACAAAAACAGCTAATAATGCTATAATCCAAAATGATTTATTGGCAATTATTATGCAGTATGAAGACACTACTTTAGACAAAACGTTACTTATGTCTGATCCCGATTTAAATTTAATAGATGTAATCATTACAAAACAGGAAACCATCATCGCCTTACGACAATCAAAATACATTCGCTACATTGAACCTGCTGATTATAGGTATATGGATGTTCGCAATGCTCAAAATCGTTCAAGCACCGGAACAAGTTCAGGTTGCGGATACGATTCAGAAGTCTTAGCTGCTGCCGATTATACTACTACAACACCAAATGCAAAAATTCCATGGACATTTACACAACATAACATTCCGAATGCATGGACAATAAGCACTGGTGCCGGTATTACTATCGGAATTGTAGATACTGGAGTTTCACCAAACCAATCCTTATTAGGTGCAAATTTCAATAACGGACTTTCATCAGGCAGAACTATCGAAAAAAATGGCGTGTATGTTGACTCTATATGGCCTTGGAGTACCACAACCGATGGGGTGAATGATTTATGCGGACACGGAACAAGCATGGCTTCAACAGCAGCGGCACCAAGAAACGATAGGGGATTACCGGTTGGAGTAGCTTATAACGCTAATCTAATAACGTATCGTGCTGCTTATAATGTAGTTTTAGATGGTTATCAGGAGCAGGAAGGTGTAAAAAAAGCGTTTACCGCTTTGGGAAATAATGCTAAAGTGAAAATCATTTCGATGTCGATGGGATACATTTTCTCCGTTGGAAAAATAGAAGATGCCATTAAATATGCTTATGGAAAAGGAAAACTAATCTTTTGCGCTGCAGGAACTTCAACAAATTTTACCACTTTTGTTGGTGTAATATTCCCAGCTTGGATGCCCGAAACTGTTGCGGTTACCGGAGTTAAAGAAGGTTCAACCTATCAGGCTTGTAGTGATTGCCATACAGGCAGTAAAGTTGATTTTA
>JAYTGH010000309.1:0-1789 GCA_043733645.1 Flavobacterium sp.
ATAGCAGGAAAAACAGTTGAGGAAAATGCTAAAAAACCTAATTACTATCCTGCAATTGTAGTGCCTAAAGCCTTATCTATTGGACCACGAATTCAGGCAACTTTCGCCAAAGCATATAAAAGAGGCGTGCCAATTGCATTCGGAACTGATGCAGGAGTATTCCAACATGGATTAAATGCTCGTGAATTTGGCTATATGGCCGAAGCAGGAATGCCAATAATGAAAGCGTTGCAGGCTGCAACAATTACTAATGCAATGTTGCTCGATATGGATAAGCAAATTGGTTCAATTGAAGCGGGTTATCTTGCCGACATCATTGCCACTGATGACGACCCAACACAAGATGTTACTACTGTTAACAATGTTATTTTTGTTATGAAAGAAGGCGTTATTTACAAACAGTAATCTACAAATTACCGTAATTATAAAACATTTTATACTTATTGTATAAGTTGTTAATCTGTTAATTGTATATATTTACGGATTATGGAATTTATCGAAGTAATAATAGTAGGTGGCGGTTTGGCTGGTTTGACAGCCGCGGTTCATTTGTCAGGACTTGGATTTCAGGTTATTGTGTTAGAAAAAAATGCCTATCCAAAACATAAAGTCTGCGGTGAATACATTTCAAATGAAGTCTTACCCTATCTTTATTCGCTTAAACTTAATTTGAAAGAGTTGTATCCAGCAGCTATTACAAAATTACATTTGTCCACCACCAGCGGAAAAAGTATTATAGCTTCTCTACCTTTAGGTGGTTTCGGTATCAGCCGTTATGCGTTGGATAATTTTTTATTCCAGAAAGCGATTGCCAATGGTTGTCAGGTTATTCAGGAAACTGTTGAGAATATTGATTTTGCTGAAGATTTTTTTACGGTTAAAACAGCTGAAGGGCGTGAATTAAAATCCAAAATAGTCTTGGGAGCTTTTGGCAAACGTTCCAATATCGACCAGAAATTGCACCGGGGTTTTATAAAAAAAAAATCACTATGGCTAGCAGTCAAAGCACATTATAGCGGAACTTTTCCAGATGGTTTCGTTGGATTGCATAATTTTAAAGGCGGCTATTGTGGCGTTTCTAAAGTTGAAAACAACAAAATAAATATTTGTTATTTAGCAGATTATGATACTTTCAAAAGCTATAAAAATCTTGAAGAATATCAAGTAAAAGTTGTCGCTAAGAATCCCAATTTAAAAACAATATTAGAAACGATGACTATGGTTTCGGAAAGACCATTAACTATCAGCCAGATATCTTTTGCCCAAAAGAACGCTGTCGACAATCATATTTTAATGATAGGCGATACTGCTGGTTTGATACATCCGTTATGCGGGAATGGTATGGCTATGGCGATTCACAGTGCCAAAATAGCTTCAGAATTAACCGCCAACTTCCTAAATAATAAACTATCGAGAAAAGCCTTAGAAGAAAAATATACCAAAGAGTGGAATTATAATTTCAGGACACGGTTAAGGACAGGCAGACTGTTAGCATCATTAATGCAAAAACCTAAACTATCTGAAGCATTGCTCCGTATATTGATTACATTTCCGTTTCTTTTATCTATAATTATCAACAAAACACATGGCAAACCCATTACCCTAAATAATGTTTATAGACACTAAACAAAGAACCAGTCAATCCGAAATCATGGATAATTTTGACATGAAAGGCGAATTGCTTCGGGATGCTTTGAATAAGATTGCCAAAATCAACCAGCTCTTGGGCGGAAACCAACTCACGCTTGAAGGTTTGAAAAACATCCTAAAGCAAAATCCAACCGACCAA
>JAYTGH010000310.1:0-1787 GCA_043733645.1 Flavobacterium sp.
AAAAAAGCAATCAATGTCAAATATTTATTTAGGGTATCATTTTTCGGTTGAACCAAAAGAACTCGGTTCTGAAATTTTAATTGCAGAATTGGGAGAAAAACCATTTGAAAGTTTTATTGAAACCGACCAAGGCTTTAGCGCTTATATACAAAAAGACCTTTGGACTAAAGACATACTAGATGATATTTATTTGCTACATTCTCCTGAGTTCACTATTTCCTACTCAATCGAAGAAATTGACCAAGTCAATTGGAACGAAGAATGGGAAAAAAACTTCGAAGCCATCGATGTAGACGGTAAATGTCACGTACGCGCACCTTTTCACCCAAAAACCATTGCTGAATTCGATATTATTATCGAACCTAAAATGAGCTTTGGGACTGGTCATCATGAAACTACTCATATGATGATTCAACATCTTTTAGAGACTGAAGTTGCCAATATGAAAACTTTAGACATGGGTTGCGGAACAGCTATTTTAGCCATTCTTGCAGAAATGAAAGGCGCTAAACCTATTGATGCTATCGATATTGACAATTGGTGTTATTTGAATTCGATTGAAAATGCTGAGCGTAATAATTGCCATGAAATATCTGTTTATGAAGGCGATGCTGCTTTGCTAAAAGGTAAAAAATACGACTTGATTATTGCCAACATTAACCGCAATATTTTGTTGAATGATATGCAGCAATATGTTGATTGTTTAAACAAAAACGGTATCCTTTTATTAAGCGGGTTTTATACCGAAGACATTCCTTTTATTGATGCTTCCTGTGCAGATAAAGGTTTAACCTATGTTAAAAAATTTGAAAGAAATAATTGGACTTCACTTAAATATGTAAATTAGCCGCTGGAAATTTTACACCTAGTAAAACGAAATGAAAATGAGCACTATAGAAAAAGTTCAGGAAGACGTTTTAGTCGAAGAACAAGTTGGAATCAATAATGAAATCGTATTGTATAATGACGATATCAACACCTTTGACCATGTGATTGATACACTAATTCGTGTTTGTAATCATACTTCCGAACAAGCCGAACAATGCGCTATACTAGTCCACTACAAAGGAAAATGTACCGTAAAAACAGGTTTTTTTGATGAACTAAAACCACAATGCACTCAACTTTTGGAAGCTGGTTTGAGTGCAGAAATAGTTTAAAAGTTTATGAGGTTTATAGTGTTTATGTTTATTCCATTGAACACTCCTGACTTAACACTAACCTTTAAACTTCCAATCAAACTCGTCGTTATCTTTGATAATGGCACCAATTTCAACTCGAATTATATCATCATATTCTGATTGCAGAATTAACCAATTGCTTTCATTGAAATGATTTTCTGTAGTGTCAAAATCCTCTTTTGTCCAGGACTTGAATGGTAATTCGTTTTTAACAACTTCTACATTTCTTCCGATGATTTTTTTATCCAAAATGGTAGCTTCTGGATGCGAACAAATGATATAACCCAAACGAAAGGCCTCCTCTTCATAAAAGGTTAAACTCAATTTTTGCTGGTTATACAAACAGATAACATTCTCATCTTCATCTTTATATTGCTTACTTGGTTTGCCATAAAGTAATTCAACATCTTTTTGTTTCATTCCAAAAAGCAATTTGTCAACACCGTTTTTTAAGTTAATAGTCATAGTCTTGTTTTAATAATAAAAATCGTAAATATTTCGAATATTTATAAAAAATCCGTATATTAGTCCTACACTTTTTCGCAAAGTTAGATTATATTAAATAATTAATTTTATGAAATCAATTCAAATACAAATAGTAACTGT
>JAYTGH010000311.1:0-5275 GCA_043733645.1 Flavobacterium sp.
AAACTAACTATTGTGAGAATTCAATACTCAACTACACATCCGAGTCATACTCAAATGGACAGTATGCCACGTTTATCATTAACTCTTAAACTAAACCAAATATCTCTTGATGTTTTCGGTCTTGTTGATAGTGGTGCAACGATAAATGTATTGCCTTTTTCAGTTGGTCAACAACTTGGTGCAACTTGGGATGCACAAAAAGCAGTCATCCGTCTCGCTGGAAATATGGCAAATTCGATGGCACAACCCATTGTCTTAAAAGCTGAAATTGGAAACTTTCCTTCAGTAAATCTTGCTTTTGCGTGGGTCTCTCACGACAATGTCCCCGTTATTCTAGGTCAAACCAATTTTTTTAATGAATTTGACATTTGCTTTTTTAGAAAAACTTTTGAGTTTGAAGTAAAACCAAAAAGCGAATAATAACTGATGTTACCCAGAGAGGATTTTGAAGTGTATATTCAATTATACTTCGAATAATAATGATTAATGACTTGATTAGATTTTGAAGATTGAAATAAACAAAAACAAACTGCCAAGTTTTTGACCGCATTTAATTTTTAATAACATTTAAAATTATAAATTCCTAAATAAATATTGTAATTTTGCTTTATAAATTTAGAGAAAACAGTTTAGACTACAATCATAAACGCACGCTATAACATACTACATTCTACAGTAAAATAAAATTTAGGTTGGTTTCTGTCCTAAATTTTTTATTTGAAATTATTAATTCGATTAGAATAGTAATAGAATTTAGTAAATGAAAAAATTCACAGCAAATTATGCGTTTACAAACCCAAATTTTGTAATTCAAAATCTGGTTGATAATCCGATAAGTACAGATTACTTGCCCTTACTGTATGTTTTAAAAAACATTTTACAACGCGGCTGTCCAACCTCTATTTCTAAATATTTAGAACAAAAATTACTCATTGTTACGCCAGGACTTCCACTCCACGAAAGAGAGGATTTCAAAAAACCGTTTTTATTCATAGATACAGAAACTCCACATTGGTTTAACACTATTAAAGGTGATTCTCAAAATAATTACTATCCTGCCAAAGAATTTTTTGAAGATATAATACCCAAATATTTTGGCGAATATGCTTTTGTTCAAAATCTGATTCTTCCAGAAGTTGAAATAAATGAAATTATTGGCGAGGACAGTCCATATTTTGTAAATCAACAAGTTGATTTCTATTTACCCCAAGCAAAATTAGTAATTGAAATTGATGGGCAACAACACAAAACCGATAATGTAACACGGATGAATGACGTACGAAGAGACATTTACTTGACTAATAGGGGAGTCAAAGTTATTCGTATCACAACTACTGAACTTCGTAATAGCAATTTTCAAAGCAAGATTAAAAAAATCCTCCAAATTTTAAGAGAAAATGAAAGCAAGTTAAACCTTTATAGAAATGCATTCGAAACTATAAAATTAAATGGTATATCTGAAGAAATCAAGAATACCAGACTTTTGCCAACTGCAATTTTGCGGTTTCAAATTCTTTTAATTGAATTATTGGTAAATAACTATTTGAGTTTTGAGGAAGATTGGTGTTTCAATGTTTTTTGCAAAGAAGATTTAGGCAATTTCGCCGAACTTGCTATAGATGATTTGCTAAACTGGTTTGGTAATCTTTACAAATTGAAAAACAAGATTGATTTTATTAATCCAAAAATTGTTATCAATTCAACAAATTTAAAAGAAAACTTTCAAGTAAAAACAAAAGAAATAAGCATAGATTTTAGCTTATTTGAACGCTATACCGATGAAAATACCATTGTTTCAGAAGATTTAATTTTTGTACGTACCGACTATTTTGGAAAAGAAAAAAACTATTTCAGAGTAAGTACCGCCGAGCCTTTAAACTACAATATTAAAGAAGAAGATAAACCTTGTTTAGAGTTTTTTTTACAAAACATTTTTGATAAACCAGGATTTAGAGACGGACAATTTCCCATTATTTCAAATGCCTTAAATAGAAAAGATACAATTGGGCTTTTACCAACAGGTGGAGGTAAATCTTTGTGCTATCAATTACCGTGTTTACTACAACCTTGCATTAATTTTGTTGTCTGCCCGATTAAATCTTTAATGTACGACCAAAAAATCAATTTAGAAAACGCATTTATTACCAATACTAATTTTATCACGAGTGATTTAACATCTGAGGAGCGAACAAAAGTACAAAATAAATTCGTTGAGGGTAAATATTTGTTTGTCTGGATTTCACCCGAACGTTTTCAGATTACTGATTTTCGAGGTTATCTTGCAGCCATAAATTCTCATTCTTCAATTGCTTATGCTGTGGTTGATGAAGTCCACTGCCTATCTGAATGGGGACATGATTTCAGGACATCCTATCTGAATCTTGCAAAAACGATTGAGAAATACTGTCCTAATGCCAAATTTATTGGTTTGACTGCGACAGCATCTGTCAATGTTCTTAAAGATATTAAAATTGAATTTGCTCGTCAAAGAAAAAATTTAGACGATGATAATATCAAATCGCTTTTAGATTATAGTAGAAAAGAGCTTGTTTTTGATATCATTTTAGATGGGGGCAACAAAAAATCTGTTATTGAAGAAAAATTACAAGAACTAAAAAACAACGAAGGTTTTTTTGAAACGGATAAAAAAGCCGGCTTAGTTTTCACACCCCATGTTAATGGTGAGTTTGGTTGTTACGACATTTCAAATAATCTAAATTTAAAATTCGGCAGACAAGTTAAATGGTATTCTGGCGAGGTGCCTACTAAAAATATTTCTATAGATATCTCGGTAGAAGAATCTAACGATAGAGACGTCGTATCCCAGATAGTAAAAAGAAGAATCGTTGAATTATATCCTAATTCATTAGAAACAGAAATTAACGAAATTCTTAGAAATTATCGCTATCCAGTAATTTCTACAAATCGTTCCAATTCAAACAGAAGAAGTATTGAGTTAGGTAAAATTCCTGTATTAAGTGACAAGCTTTTCAAAGAATATAAGAATGATGTTCAAAAAAAGTTTAAATTCAATACTTTCCCACTTATGGTTGCTACTAAAGCATTCGGAATGGGGATCGATAAACCGAACATTGAATACACTTTCCATTATGGTTTGCCAAGTTCAGTTGAGGCTTTGTATCAAGAAGCAGGAAGAGCAGGTCGATGGGGAAAAAAAAATATTGAAAATACTGAAAAGCAAGCAAAATGTTACGTATTTTATTCAAAGGAAACGACCGATATAGAAAATATCGAAAGACTCTTCAATAAAGATACGACATTTGCTCAAATTAAAGAAATTAATGCAAGAGTTGGAAGGGATGGAAAAGACGTTTTTCGTCAAATATTTTTATATCTTCAAGGGCAAAAAGATATAGCTCAGGACTTCAAAACCATGAATGAAATTATTATTGAGTACTTTCAGCCAAATGAAAAAGTACTTATATGGTGGATTAATGCAAGGGATAAATTGGGAGTCGATGAAAAAGTTCTACAAAAAGCCATATATAAATTGAGTCTTTTAGGAATTGTTAAGGACTGGGCAGTTGACTTTGGAAATGAATTTTACGAGGTAGAATTTAATACTAAAGATAACAGTAGCATTCAAGAAGCACTGTCAAGCTATATATTAAAATATGAACCGAATTTAAAGATTGTTGAAGAATTAAAAAAGCTTGAACTTTCAAACATCAAAGAAAAATGTATTTGGTATCTGCTTCAATGGACTTTCGAAAATATCAGTTATAACCGCAAACAATCTTTAAAAACACTTGTCGATTGGTGCAACGATTTTACAGAAATTGGTAACGAAGCCTTTAAGAAAAGGATTGATAATTATTTCCGTTTTACTGATACGACATTTATATTTCAGCATATTTCTGAAAATCCAATGGATTATAAAAAATGGTTTGAAGTTTTCAATCGAATTACAAAAGACGTTAATAGTTTGCAAAATGAAACCAAAATATTTATCCCTTCTATTGAAAACGAGTACGAAAAAAAAATGGAATTCGAAAGATTGCGAGATAGTTTAAGCCGATTCTTGGAAAGTTATCGAAATAATACTGGATTAAATTTAGTTAGTGGCGTAGTTCGCTTGTTTTTAAAAGACTATGAAAATCCTGATGGACAAAGCAGATTCGAAAGTGCATTCGAAAAAATTTCAGGGAAAGACTTTGAAGAATACAGTCAAAAAAAAATATTGGTCTTTACAATAGAAATGGGACGTTTTTTAGATGAAGATGAAAAGGTTAAATTATGTTTTTCAATATTAAAATACTATCCTGAGTTAACGGAGCAATTAGCTAAAAAATACGATTTACCTTATTTACTCAATGATCCGTTGGATAAAAAATTACAGGAATTAAAATCAATAAATAAATATCTTTATGAGCAATTTGCAGAAATTTGAAGACACTGTTCAAGAGTTAGAGAGAGAAATGTTCAAACATAAAGAGATTACTTCATCTTATCAAAAATTGAAGGATTTAGTTAAATCTTATGGCATTATTAGCGAACAATTTGATAAAAATAGTAAGTCGCTCGAAAATTTTGCGTATCAACAACAACTGAAGCAAAAAGAATTAGAGCAAGGTATGATTGATTTGCACCTAAAAAATCAAGATGCTAATGAGGAATTAAGAAAACAAAACGAACTATTGGGAAATAACCTTACTCAAGGTATTAATACTCTGAGTTCTGAAAACCAACATGCAAAAGAAGAATTAAGAATACAAAATGAAAGTTTTGAAAAAGCTGTCGCAAATTTAATTGATAGATTTCGGCAAGAAAATAAAAGTTTCTATTTTGATTTAGAAAAAACGGTGAAAATTAAACTTGATGAAAGTAAATCAGAAATTAAGCGACTCATTGAAGATGAGCGGCAAAAAATTAGAGAAATATTTGTAAATGAACTCTCAATTGGTTTACAAGGAGTATTATCGAAACAAAAGAGAATGCAAGTAATTCTTGTAGTATTTGGTATTTTATTGACCCTATTAAGCTCAGCTATTTTGATAAAACTTTTGCGATAAATTAAGGGAATAACGCAAACTCCAAAGAAAGTGTTAAAGTAAGCATGTTTTTAAGAAAAAGTCAAAGTTTGTCTTTCGAAATTGATGCAAAAGTTTCTTTGTGTCAAAATATCCATGCCCAATAGAGTATTTGAGTTTTAATCCTCTTTTATTCTTCTAAGAAGACCAATCCGTCTTGGCGGAGGAAGTTTTCCGACGTAGAACAAAGTCAATTTTTTAAATGGTGCACGGCGTTCCCCTCC
>JAYTGH010000312.1:0-1786 GCA_043733645.1 Flavobacterium sp.
TAAAATCAGTAAAAATAAATTGTTTTTCAATCGATTTGTCGGCATAAACCCATCCAGGCACATGCGCTAAAGCTTCTTCAAGGAGTTGTGTGGTTAAAAGTGACATGATTTTACATTTTTTAAATCTAAATGTAAAGTTAAGCCAAATGAAATTCTTTTTCAATTATTACACCTTAAAATCGTAATCAAAATAAGAAATTAAGAAACACATAATCATTCTATGTGTAACCGATTAAAAGAAGAAAAACGGAATACTCCAAAAAGTTATACACCAAACATAGATGTTTAGCTTGGCTAAAAGACGGAATATCAAAGTTTAAATAAACAAAAAATCCTTCTCGATAGAAGGCTTTTTTGTTATCCTAAAACTTCAGCTACTTCATTTTTTAAATAAGCCAAAGCAACTGTAGTGGCAGATTGACCATCAAGCAAATTACTTAAAATCTTTTCTCTTAACTGGTCGGCAGTGGTAACGGTTTCATCCAAAGTAGTTTTTCTGATATTTTGAATGATGGTGTTTTTAGCGGTTAACAGCATTGTCCATAGCTCATTCGTGATATATACCTGTTGTGTGATGTTGTGTTCGTATTCCTGTTCGATGTGTTGAATCAATAGGTTTTGATAATCCACTTTGTCATTATTCAAAGGCGCCACTCTAATCAGCAATTTCGCGGGATTAATACGCTCTAAAAACAAAGCCAATCTTTCATACGCTTGCAAGCGTAACGGTAACGAATGTTTCTGATTTTCTCTCTGCAATAACCAACGTCGGGTATTTTGCTGGTCTTTAAAATAATTATCAAACAAATAATACGCTACACCACCAGTTATAAGTGACGGAACTGCATACATCAGTAATTCTATAATTTTATCGGAGTTCATAGTGTATTTTGATTAAAATTGTAGACAAATATAATAGAATACCCCATATAATGAGCCTTTAACGCCAATTTTTACGTCAGGAACCCCATGCATGGTATTGCTGACGCCAAACTTTACGTCCTTGACGCCAAATTATACGTTACTAGACGTCAAACTTGACGTTCCTGACGCAAAACTTTACGTTCCATACGTCAAATATGACGTTCCTGACCCCAAATTTGGCGTTTTTAGCATTTTACAAAGAGTTTTTAGATGTTAATAATTACCTATAGAATTTATTGTAATTGAGTAACAGTAATCATAAATTTGAACATTCTCAAAAATGATGATAGAAAAATATATCTCCCAACTTAACGAAGCCCAACAACAACCTGTTTTTCAAAAAGACGGCCCAATGATTATAATAGCTGGCGCAGGTTCGGGGAAAACCCGTGTACTAACGGTTCGTATTTCCTATTTGATGAGTTTGGGTGTAGATGCGTTTAATATTTTGGCATTAACGTTTACCAACAAAGCCGCCCGAGAAATGAAAAAGCGTATTGCGGATATTGTTGGAACCAACGAAGCCAAAAACCTTTGGATGGGAACGTTTCACTCGGTGTTTGCAAGGATTTTAAGAAGCGAAGCAGATAAGTTGGGTTATCCATCGAATTTCACGATTTACGATACCCAAGACAGCGTCAGGTTGATTTCGGCGATAATCAAGGAAATGCAATTGGACAGAGATATCTATAAACCAAAACAAGTTTTAGGAAGAATATCGTCTTATAAAAATTCATTAATTACGGTCAAAGCTTATCTAAATAATCCTGAACTGCAAGAGCAGGATGCTATGAGCAAAAAGCCGCGATTGGGTGAAATCTATGCCAATTATGTAGATAGATGTTTTAAAGCTGGCGCGATG
>JAYTGH010000313.1:0-1786 GCA_043733645.1 Flavobacterium sp.
AAATATTGACTGAATAACAAGAGCCGTATGAAGGGAGACTTTCACGTACGGATCTGTGAGCGGCTAAAGCTGAAATGCTTTGGTCTACTCGACCGAACATAAATTCCAGCACAGCAGCAAGCCCTAACGTTGCCTGCAAGTTTTCGACACACCCTGTTAGACAAATAATTTTTATGAGAAAAATATTTTTATTGCTATCAATCATTTGTTCATTGACATTTGTTTCTTGTGAAAGCAACAAGTCAATAATTGAAAAATGTAATGAAACAGTCAAGACTTTTGTCGCAAATATTTCACTTGACAATTATGACTTGTTATATAAATCTTACCCTACTTTCAAACAAATGAAAAGGTATTGGAAAATAAAAGATTTTAAAATTGAAAACTCTTCAATTGACAACGACAAAACTGTTACAATAATTGGAACTTGCTCACAAGGAAACGTAATGTTCCTTATGAAAAAGGTTAGTGGTAGTTATGTAATAACAAATTCAAAAGGTCTTTCATCAGCATTTAATACGCCTATCTATAAATTTTGCAAAGAAATTGGGTGTATAGGAATTGATAGTTACGATACAGACTTATCACAAATTTGCTCTAACAAAGAAGATGATTTTAATAGAATTGTTTATAGGGTGAAGAATAATATAGAAACCAATTTTTTATTAAAAAATAATAACCTTTCAAGTAGCTATGGATATTTAAGTGGTGATGTAACTATGAAAAATTATTCAAGATTTACGATACCAGGTTACTCATATGAAATTTATTACCACTTCTTAAACTCAAGTGGCAATATTGTATTCACAAAAAAAGAAACACTTAACTATGAAAGTATTCAATACGGGCAAAGCATCACAAAAAGTCTTTATGAGTCAAATTCAAGTGGCTTTAGCAAGATAAACGTAGAACTAAAATTGACTTCGACAGACTTTATTGAAAGGGTTGTTTCTGAAAATATTAAAGGAAATAATTGTGCTGTAAGCACAGACTTTTAACTGTTTGACAAATAAAAAATGGCGCTCGACTGCCCCATTCAATGTTAAGAAAGCATATCCAGTATCTGTTTTAATAACATTGTCAGCCTCATTAACAAGTTAACTACTTGAGTAAAAAACAGAGGGCTGAAAGTCCTGCTTTTCTTAATTGTCTTTTTATTCATCTTATTTTAAACGGGTATTTTTAATCCCTCGAAGTGTGTATCTGGACACAAAGCGATGACAAGAAAGATGAATAAAACCTTGAGCTGATAATTATAGACTAAATCTATTTCAGCGTGGATTTAAAAATACAGTAGTCGAACCTCGACAAAAGTAAATTGATTTGCAGAAAAACTATTTTATAATTTGTCTAACTGGACAAAATAAACCTGCACGCTGTTCAGCGACACCGGGCTTAGGTGGTTTTATAACATTTATATGCAGCCCACCTGTTGATTTTAGCAGGTTTTTGTGCTGGTAATTTTTGTATTGTATCAGCAGGCAATGCTTTTAGCACATGGCTTCCCTTACCCAAATTGGGTGACAGTTACGGTGCTTTTATTTTTGTAAATAGTTGTTGGATCATAGGCCTGTTGGATTAATTTTTTTTGGTGACGATGCTTTGTTTTTTGTACGTCGTTGTAAAAAATGAGTGTTTGTTCGACAGAGATTATTATAAAAAATTAGCCTGATTTATTTGGTTTTCTGCACAGTTCGTGTTAGCGGCTGGCATATTTATCTGTCGGGATAAAGTTCTTTTATGTGCTTAATGTGGTTTGCTATCATTTTTTTAAGAACGTCTTTGT
>JAYTGH010000314.1:0-13556 GCA_043733645.1 Flavobacterium sp.
TGGTCAGCCAGTGCAACTCGATTTCGATATCATCAAGAATGAATATTTGCATTTCAATGTTTCAACGTTAGCAAGTGGCGTGTACTATGTTTCAATCACTACAGAAAATAAAAAGATTCAACGGAAGTTTGTGCGTAGGGGGTGATTGGAAAACTGAATAATAATTGCAGACCAATAAAACCCTGCTTTCAAATTATTCTTGAGTAAAAAGGTGAAGAAGGGTTTGGTCGCAAATAAAGCACTTGCAACTATTTTGCTGCTTTTCTTTTTGTAGAAATTCATTCCATTGATTTAATCAGTTGCGAAGATCTAACTTGATAATTCTACTGCAAGCACCGATGAAATTGACCACCCTTTGTCGGTTTAAACTGTGTAAACGAAAGTTAATTCATTGTACAATATTGAAAACGCAAAATTAACCTGATAAAATAATTTGATGTCTGAGTTAGGAAAAATAATACCGTTAACAACTGAAGAGAAAGAGCTTTATTCAAAGCTTGATTTTAAATATTTCTTAGAGCAAAATATTAAAACCCAAAATGTGAATTCGGAAAACATTAACCTAATTCATAAGGGATATCAAGATACTCTCGAAAAAATTGTTAACGCAAAAAAGAAAAACAAAACTCAATTTCATTTATTCATCGAGGGCTATGTGAGAAAAATGCATTCAGGAGGGATGTTGCCGTCACATTTTAACTTAAGTGAGGCAAGATCATTTTCGATTATACGATACGAAGACTATGGAGAAAATTGGGCATATTTTGAAATGTGGGCTAAAAGAGAAAGGGTACTAAGAAGAAGAAAATGTGTATGGAAAAGAATTGTTGAAGTAGGTGCTTTATTGGGATTCCTTTTAACTGTGATCCATATTTACGAAACTTTCATTGCAAGAAAATAAATAAAAACAAAATGAGTGATTATTTAAAAAAATTTAGGGATCGATTACGAATTACAGTTATACTCTATACTTTTTCTGAAGCTCTTGAAAATATTGCCGACAATAGAGTAGCTGAGTTTAGGACAGAGATTAAAATTCAAGCGATTGACTTTTTATTAAGGTATCCTGATTTTTTATCACGAGAATTAATTGATCTTTTGGAGCAGGATTCAAAAAAGGAGGACATAGAAATTAAAACTGTTGTTAAAGAAATATTCAAAAATCAAGAGCCGGAGATAAGAGTTGAAGAAATGGAAAAATTCTTTCATGGGGCGTATGAAAGCATAGACGATATCATTGCATTCTTAATTAGCATTGATTTTATAGAATATGAAAGTAAAAAGAGAAGGGATGGCAAAGAATACGATAAGATTTACTATCTAACAAAACTTGGAAAGGAAAAAATTGAAAATAATTTAAAAAATATTCCTTCTGTGAAATGGTATTTTGATAGATGCGCTTTGATCAAAACTCATTTAGTGCAATTTAGTGGTACTGAATTGAAAAAACGTCAATACAGATATGTTGATGAGTATGCCGATATTCCATACAAGAGTAAAATAAAACAGCTACACGAAAAAGTGAAAATGGCATATTCAAAAAGGTTTAAAGAAGAATTAATATGAAAAAGGAAATAGATTATAAAAAATTTATCAAATATGTGCATGATAAATTTCAAGATAAAATCTCTCAAAAAGATGTAGAGAAGCTATTAAGTTTGGAGGAAGACTATAATAAAGACAGCCCCACTTCACTTGGGAAATCGCTTGTTTTAAATAGATTAATTTTTAATGGTGAAAAAATAAGCGGTGAAAAAATAGCGTTTGATAAACCTTTTGCAAAAGGGTTAAATACTTGGATTGCCGATAACGGAAAAGGCAAGTCAACTATATTTAAAATTATAAAATATGCCTTGACAGGAAATAATAGTTTAAAAAAAGATATAAAAAATTGGATTAATGAAATCCTTTTGGAGTTTCAGATCGGTCAAACAGTTTATACGGTCTATGTAAATAAGTCATCTCGTACTTCTGAAGGGGCTCTTTATAGCTTCACCATTGAGAAATTTTTAGAATTGAGAGCCGCTGAAAAGCTCGATTCAACTGAAAAACATCTGCAATTCTCATTTAAAGGGGATGACGCATTTTCCAACCAAATCCAAACTTTCTTCTTTAATCAATTCTCTTACTACTCTTTAAAATACACTCAAAAAAGTTCTAAGAAGGATGACCTTTCATTAAAAACATCAAGCTTAAGTTGGAGTTCTTATTTCAAAACTATTTATTTAGAATCCAGCGATCACGGTAATTTATATTTTAAAGAAGAAAAAATTGGGGATCAGGGAAGAAAAATATTTGAAATGATATTAGGTTTAAGACTTACATATCCAATAAATAGGCTTTCATTGCTTTTAAACCGAGAAGAAGAAGAAATTGGAAAAATTAAGATCGTAGAAGCTTCAACAGAAAAATCGAATAAGGACGATAAAGTTAAACTGGATAAAGACCTCGAAAAAATTAATAAGGATTTATCAAACTTAGAAAAATTGAGTAATGCAAGCTTCGATACTAATCCATTAATTGAAGAACAATTAAAACTTCAGGATTCGATTAATAAAACCTTAAAAGATCACAGAGAAGCCAGTTCTAAATACAATAATGCGGTCGAAGAAAAAAACAAAAAACTTCAGGAGAACGATGATTTTAAAAGAGATCTTGAGGTTGTAGATAATGAAATAACCCGACTCGAAAAACAACGAGTTAATATGAATCTGTATCAAGAGGCGGGAAGTTTCTTTACAAACTTAGAGATAAAAACCTGTCCACATTGTGAAACAGTTGTATCTCAAGAGAAAATAAAAGATGAATCAGAGCATCATAATTGTCGACTTTGTGGAACAGAAGCAACTCTGCAAAAAATTGATAATGAAGAATTGGCGGCAAAAATTGCAAAAATAATTGAAGAAAAAACTTCCTATGAGGAGAAAAAAGTAAAGCTTAAGCAAAAAATTGCTAATGGGAAGGTAGAATTCGATACCCTGAACGCAAATGTTTTAAAACTATATTCCGATTTCATAAAAGTTCCATCAACGGAAAAACAACAGAACCGGCTCAAAGAAATAGAGACTTCAATTAATAATACTCGTTCGCAGTTAAATGAACTGAAAGACCTAAATAGTAAAAAGGATATTTTGCGAGATCAAAAAGCAGTTGTTGCCTACCGATTGGCAGAGTTAGCAAAGGAAGAGCCAAAGAAAAATGAGACACAAATGGAGCAAAGAGCCTTAAATAAGGAGATATTTATTTATGCGATTGATGCTTTGAAAAAGAAGAGACAAGAGTTGAATAAGGAAATACTTACAAAACTCGAGGGATTAATATTAAAAGAAATACATGAGTTCGGTTTGAAAAATATTTCAAAAGTGGAAATTACTGAAAGCTATAACCTTGTTTTTATGCAAAATGAAGAGTCTGAGAACTTTGATGACTTAACGGAAAGCGAAAAGCTAAGAGTTAAATTCGCCTTTTATCTTAGTCTCATTCAGTTGGATATTGAATATCAATTAGGACGTCATTCGAGATTCTTGATTTTTGACTCCCCCGGAAGTGAGGAGATCAGCAAGGCTAACTTAGAGGGGCTATCGGCAATTTTCAAAGATATAAATAAACGCTTTGGGAACGATTTACAAATCTTTTTGGGGACTTCTTTAAGAGAGTTTAACGAAGCCACAACGGAAGAAAAAGCGACAATAAAAGCACCTGAAGAAGCTTTATTTTAAATGAAAATTGAACCTGACTTATATAATATTTTTACATCCAATGAGCTTTTTAGACAAGAGCTGCTCATTGATAATTTTTATGAAAAAATAGATATTAATGCAACTGATGAAAACGAACTTGAGGCGTTTTTAAAAGTCGCTTATGAAAGCAGTACCAATAATTATATAAAGAGATCGGTATTATTAGTTATTTGTGATCTTACGTTATGTGATACACTTACAAATCATTATTTCTGTTTAAATTATCTATTTAAAATATTTCAAGAAGAAAGTGATCCTTTTTTATTAACGGTTTCCATTAAATACATTTCCCTAATATCAGATAGTTATGATGCCACATTTATTAATCGATTAATAGAACTTTCCGATAATGAGAATGGGGACATTGCAAGCGAAGCTTTATATTGGCTGGGATTTATTGAATTACAGGGCATTCAGAAGGAAGAAATCCAAACGTTGATCCCTTCGCTTAACAATGCTAAAAAATATTTTTCTGAAGCTAATCGGGTGGTCGAGAACAGAGTAGACGCTTTGTATTATTTATACGTTATCAATTTTATTGAATTCTCCATTAATAGGGAAACAACGAATGCCGAAATGAACTTCAGGGAAATTGAAAAATCTCTTTTGACAAGGCGATTTCACGAGTGGAATGAAAACCATTTAGAGTTTGATTATTTGATATTTCAGATTTTGCAAAACATTCACCTTAAAGGTAAAAGCTTGAGTGCGTCTTCCGGATGGATAAATTTTAAAGAGGAGTTTAATTCTCTCTTATTGGCTCATAAGGATATTGAAAAGGTTAAACTGATTAATGGAAAAAATAAAAAGTGTATAAACAGAATTTGTAATTCAGCGATTCAAAATATATCCAAAATATTATATCGGTCGAATCTCACGAATGAAAAGTCACGGATATTAAATTTGAAAACGGTCACACAAGAATCTGAATTGAATAATTTTTTGGATTATATTATTGCTTTACTGCCCGATTTAGCCAATCCCTTTTCTGAAAACCATCAATTATTGCTTGCTCTTACTAATACTTTTGGACAGAAAGAAGGATTATTAAAATATAATCAAATAGGAAACAAAGAAAATGTTGCAGAGATTGTAACGGCTTTTTCTGAACTCAAAAACAGAAACACTCAATCTACTTCAGAGTTTATTACTGGATCAATAAATGGGCAAGAGATTTATCAAAATCTAAAAGAAGAAATTGAAAACAAGCTGCCTGATTATTCAAAAGAAAAAATGAAAATTTTTCTAAAAATTCTTGAAGAAGTCATACGGTACGCTCAAACAAGTTTTATTGGTAGTAGTAAAAGTGATTATCTATTTCTTTATGCTGAAGCAGATGGCGGACTTGGTCAAAAAGCAGTAGAAAGTCATTTGCAGGTTAGCCTGTATAAAATTTTGAAATTAACGTCACTGGCTCCGGGATTGGAACATGAAAAAGCAAAATTTGTTGATGGGGGGAGAGTTGACATTGTTTTTAAAAACGACTTGGTTACTTTCCCAATTGAATTAAAGAAAACGCAAGAAGAGGTAACCATTGACAAAATGGAAGCAAACTATCTTTCCCAAGCACAAACATATGCAGCGGGATACGATCAGTTGGGAATATTTTTATTACTCGACCTTTCAGATAAAGGAGCGTCTCCTTCTTTAAATTTTAAAGATTGGTTTAACATACATCATATTAAACCAACAACAAGCTTAGAAATAAAACATCCTGATTATATTATCTCTGTAGTTATTCCTGGAAATAGACTTCTGCCGAGTTCCAAAAGCAAGTACAATTAATTTACGATAATGAGTCTCAAAAACGCTATAGAAAAAATATTTTCAGTTCAAACGGATTATACTCATCCGGAACATGCTATTAATCAAGCACAATCGCTTAATGCATTATCCACGGATTTATATACTGACTCAAAGCGTTTTATATATGAGCTTATCCAAAATGCTGATGATAGTGCGGTTACAGGAAAACTACTTGACATAACAATTGCATTGATTGGTGATTATTTAATTGTTGCTCATACTGGAAAAGAATTTGATGAAAGAGATGTAAAGGGGATTTGTGGGGTTAATCATGGTACAAAAAAAAATGATGCACAAAAAACTGGCTACAAAGGAATTGGTTTTAAAGCAGTTTTTGGAAAATCTGATTATGTTCTTGTTTTTACCAATGGAGAATATTTCCGGTTTGATGCAGATTTTAAACCCGTTTGGAAAATTTCATGGTCAACCGATCAAGCAAAATGGGAAGCGGGAAATGATCGCTTGGTGGTGTATCCTTGGCAGATAACCCCAATATGGACTGCAAATCAGGAAATTCCGAAAGCGATAGTAAATTTCATTAAGTCGAAAGGATGTTCTGTTGCTACTATAATTCGTTTGAAAAATACTTCAGAAGCTAATAAAGCCATTATTGAGCTTAAGAGCCAATCGAATATGTTTCTTTTTTTGCGAAATGTAAATAAAATAAATTTTGAGATTGGCACGCCAACGGCAATATTTTTAAAGGAAGATACTACCACAAGTATTAAAGAAATAAGCACTTCTGAGGGAACTGGTACAAGTTGGTTATTGAAAAGAATAGAATTGGATGTTCCAAAAGAAATAAGAGATAAGCTGCAAATACCGGGAACGAATATCCCTGAAAAATTAAAAAACGTCACGAGAACAGAACTGATCTTTGGAGCAAAAAACAAAGATGGAGAAATATTACCGCTATCGTCTAATGAAAGCATATTGTATTCTTTCCTTCCTACTGATGTAAAAGACTACAGTTTTCCAGTTTTGATTAATGCAGGATTTTTAACCAATGCAAATCGCGAACAACTGCACATAGATTCTCCTTGGAATCAATGGCTTTTTGAACAGATAGGAATTGAATTATTTAAATGGATTGCTCTTCTAATTAAGGATAAATGGAAGTTTCAAGGATATAAACTGTTACCCAATAGACTTACTTTAAATGATAGTTTAGCTCAATCTTTTAATAAAGGATTCGAAAAGGCGATTAAGGAAATACCCTTTGTAATTAATTCGGCAGGAGATCTTTTAAGAGTTGAAGAAGTTGTTATTGACTTTACATCTTTAAATAAGACCACGTTTATTGGTACGGAAATAATAAAAGAATTTATTACTGCAAATAATCCCGGAGTTAAGCTGAATGCTAATGCATTTATGCCATTTACAGAACATGGTACTCAGTTTAAAAAATTGGGTGTAAGGGCTTTTGAATGGAAGGATTTACCAAAATTATTAAGTTCGAGTTCATTTAATCAAAAACACGAGGCGTCTAAAAACAAACAATTAATTCAATTTTTATTTGACAAAGCAAATGAAGTAAAAGAAGACAAACACGTTACAGATGCAAAATTAAAAGAGTGGACTTTCATATTAGATCACAAGGGAAAATTATGTATTCCAGGAGACATTTATTTCCCCCCTAAAAATGATATGTCATGGAATGATCCTGCGAGTGAATTATCATATATTCATCCGGATGTACTTGCATGGTTAACTGAAAACCTTTCGATTTCTGTTTGGTCGCAGAATATAGGAATAGTAGAGAGGACGGATTTAACTTATTTAATAAAAACAATCATTCCTAATGCAAGCTCCTATATTACAAATGAAAATGCAATTAGAATTGTCCAATGGTTGTTTAATTTATATATTAAAGATGAGATTGGAAAAGAAGAAATATCCCAATTAAGAGAGTTAAAATTTCTGACAAAGACCGGCACGCTCCTTTCCGCAGAGGAATGCTACTTTAGTGATGAGTACCATCCTCGTTTACCACTTGAAAAAAATTGTGTTAAGGATATATTTCTGTCCCCAACTTATATAATAAATAAAACTTCTGATAAAGAATGGAAAAGATTTTTTTCTTTTATGGGCGTAAAAGAAGGAGTCGAAATATTAGAATTTGATCAAAAGGAAACGGTTAATGATCTTTTAGCTACAGATCTTTTTTTGCCACAGTATTTTGATGAGTCCGATAAAAAATATACTCCCGCAATTAATACATTTAAAGCCGATGAGTATAGCGGAATGCAGACACTATATTTATTAAGTGAAATTGACAACCATACCTTAGCTAAAATGTTTTGGAAAGATGCTATCCAAAATGTTGCTCCTGAAAATTTAAATAAGGTTGCAACTACTTATTGGGGACATCCAGGTTACGCAGGAAGGGCAACAGGAGATTTTGTTGCGGGATATATTACTTGGTATAAAAAGAATGTTTCCTGTATTCCAACAACGGAAAATTCTATTGCCACTACAAATGATGTCTTTTTAAACACTCTTAAATTGATCGAAATTGCAGGTGAATATTTGCCAATATTCGACGTTGATCTTCCTCAAGAATTATCTCCGGATTGGAGAGCTTTTTTTCAATTCAAAACAGAACTATCACTTGAAGACCATTTGACCTTGCTCAGTAAAATGTCATTAGATCGAAATGACAAAGGAAAAGTAAGGCAAGAAAATAAAACAAGAATTCAATTAATCTACGAGTATTTACTTGCAAACTTAACAAACTGGGGAGCTACAGAAATTGATCTTGTGAAAAAAAAGAGCGGAGACTTAGAATTTCTTGCTTCAGATGACACATTTAAATCACCTTTAGAATTACGTCATTTCTCTGATGGGGATGTATCACTATTTCAAGGCGCATACCAGTTTATTCATTTAACAAAAACAGTTAAAGAACATCCCAATTTAAAAACTCTCCTTTCCTATTTTGGAGTTGAAGTATTGCAAATTGATAGTTTCGGACTTGAACACGAAAACGAATCGTTAGCAATAGAGTTGAAGTCAAAGCTTTTTCAGATTGCGCCATATATTGCTAATTGGGTCGCACATGACAAGATGCGAGAACACGAACAGGTTATATATGAAATTCACAGGCAGTTGGAGGATAAGAATTTCTTTGAGGCAGATACATTATCGTTGACATACGATTCGAAGACACTTAAAAAAGTCAACGTTTATTATCGAGAGAAAACAATTCATGTGACCAGACCTTGGAAGAGTGGTATGGTAATGATTGATTTACCAAAAAAATTATGCGGTATTTTTGATTTAAACTCATATGAAAAGGAAATTGCTTTTTTGCTTCGGGAAAGTATAGCGGATATACGTGCATATTTCACACAAGAAAATATTGAACTTCCTGCTATGGAGGAGTTAGATACATCTACTCCATCCGAAATTTCGAGCGATGAGATAAATCTGACTAATTATTCTCAATCTATTGATTACGCTGCTCTCAAAATCTTAATTGAAAAGGAAAACAAAGAATTATTAAAAGGATTTGGTGATGACCCGAAAGAAATATTAACCAAGGGAATCAATAAACAGAATTCTTTATTCAAAGGATATGTTTATCATTTTACCCATTTGGAAAACATGAGTTCAATATTAAAAGAAGGCGCATTAAAAAGCCGTAGTTCGGCTGTATTTAAAGATTCTGCAAGCCTTGGGGCAATTGGACATACAATCGATGAAAAGAAGGATTACGTTCGTTTTTATTTCCGTCCAAAGACTCCTACACAATATTATAACGAAAATTTTGGAAGAGAGGATTCATTAGTTAAGCTTGGAAGTGAACCTGTTTGTCCTATTCCTATTTTTATCAAGATACCCATTGAAGAAATTTTAATACTACCATCTGTTCAATGGGAAATAAGTTTAGGGAATATGGCTAAAGCAGTCACTGAATACGGCAATAGTAAAGAAATAATAAATCAATTTGATTTTAATGGTGTTTATCTTGAAAAGGATAATGGTTTTCAAGGTCGTAGCTTTGCAAGCTCTCAGCAGGAATTTTTAGTTCAAAACCAATTGCCTTTTGCTTCTTTGAATTTTGAAATTATCTGCCAAGATAAATCATCACTGAATAGCTTAAAGTCTATAGTTGATGGTGATATACCTTTGAATATAACCGTAGATCCCACGTATTTCTATAATAGTAATTGCAAAATTAATATTAATGCTACCGAAGAACATTTAATATCCGAACTTACAAAGGAGAGAAATGGCGAAATGATTTTGCAATGTCTGACAGAAGAACCAATTTTAATTGAAGGCGATATTAATGCGACAGAAGAATTAAAAGGAATTAAGACTATTTATTCAAGTAAAGAAATAAAACTGAGAGGAAACCTTAGTACAGTTAAATATTCAATTTTTTACTCCTATAAAGGTGAACTTTGGCTTCTAAACACAAATCAAAATGATTCAAAATACAACTTTCTTTATTTTAGAACGGTCTTTGGTTTATTATTAGCTAAAAAAGAAATTACAGGTCTTGAGGCTATCGAAGTTTTTAAAACCCATCCATCATTAAAACATTGGTATTCTCAACCTATTGGGGGAACAGATAATTTAAGTTTAGAACAGCATACTCAAAAAGTAATTGAAAATTATGAAACTTATTTTTCTGATCAGATTAATTTATTAGGAAATGACAATCATTTTAAGGTGGTACTTGCTCTTCATGATATCGGTAAACCAAAAGCAGTTCAGGAAAAAAGAAAAGAACTTCAACATGAATATTCCTTAAATCTTATTAGTTCATTATCCGAAGAGGTGCCGTTTTTCAAGGATAACTTTAATAGAATTAAAGCGATAATAAACGCTGATCCAGTTGGTAAGTATTTGGACACAAGATTTAATATGACTATTTCAGAATCTACAACAAGTATTAAATCTATGTCTGAGCAATTAGGATTAACAATAAAAGAGACGTGGAGAAATTTACTTATATATTATCAATGCGATGCAGCTGGATATAATTCCTTAAAAACAAAAATATTCGCGAACGATAAGGACGGCAATTTGGTTTATTCCGAAGAGAAGTACCGACTTTTATTTTCAGAAAGTGTGGAAGAAAAATTTGAAAAATTAGAGCAAGCAATAATTAAATTAAAATGAGTATAGAAATAATAGAAAATAAAGATATCTTTCTCAGCGAAGCCCAAACCTTAGTTAATACAGTTAACTGCGTTGGAGTAATGGGAAAAGGGATCGCTCAGCGATTCAAAGCTGAATATCCTGACATGTTTGAACAATATGTTCAATTATGTGAAAAAGGATTATTAAACGTAGGCAAATTATGGCTTTACAAAACCGAGGATAAATGGATACTTAATTTCCCGACAAAGACAGATTGGCGTTATCCTTCGAAAGAAGAATATCTTGAAACAGGGCTTAAAAAATTTGTATCAACTTATAAAAATAAAGGGATAACCTCAATTGCGTTTCCATTACTTGGAGCGAGTAATGGAAAGCTTGATCCAAAGATTTCATTGAACATTATGGTTAAATATTTACAAGAATGTGAAATTCCAGTCTACATTTATGTTAGTCACTTTCCTCCAACTGAATAAGTAAAATAAATCGAAACAATACCATGAGTGATATAAAGGAAACGGTTAATTCGGTAAAGATCACAGTTACATACGATAGTAGCCGAAGCTAAGGGGCAAACGATTTTTATAATTTGCAAGACCTGAAAAAGTGGTTAGATAAAAATCCTCTCATAGCTTATAAATTAGGATACACGAAAAAAAATTAAACGTATTAATTACTCCTCTATTACAAAGTTCACCTGTTCAACTTCAGTCAAAACATTTAAACTTTTTTAAAGAGCGTCTAAATTTTTTCAAAAAAAGCAAACGCATTTAAGAAAAATTCTCAAAGCTGTCTTCGAGTTTTTTATATGGGCATAGTTTTGCCCTGTGTGTTGTTGTCCCCATATAACCCTGAAATAGACGATTCTTAGCTGTATTTACCCTGTTTTCAGCGTTGCAACACCCTAGATGTTGAATTCCGGCCCATACTGAGCCACTCATTCCGGCCCATATTGAGCCACCGATTCCGGTCCATGTTGAGCCACCTCTATTGAAAGGAGAATATTATTCCGGCGCATATTGAGCCACTCCGGCCAGTGACATTCCGGCATATTGAGCCACTTGTGGTGGTTTGGATTTGATGCAAAAAGCTTATCGCTTTGTAGCCTAAAACCTACAAAGACTATGGCTGGAAAACCGGTTAATATGCATCAAATCAAACAAGTCATCGAGCTTCTTACTAAGGGCTACAGCATACGATCAATTGCTCGCATGAGTGGTATTGCTCGCAATACGATTAGTGTTTATAAGCTACAGTTTGATTGCTGTAAACATTCATTCGAACAATTATTGCTATTGGATGATCAATCGCTGGTAGAGCTTCTTTTTAAAAAGAACGATGAAAGTCCTACTTCATCGGAGCGCCTGAATGATTTTGAAAATCGAATCGACTATTTTTTATCGGAGCTTCGGCGGCGTGGTGTTACCAGGCAGTTATTGTGGGATGAGTATCGCAATGATTTTCCTGAAGGCTACAGCTATTCTCAATTTTGCGAACATCTTTCAAAGGAATTAAAAATAAAAAATGCAGTCATGCATTTTACGCATCGACCAGGTGAACAGATGATGGTAGATTTTGCGGAGGATGCGTTGAGTTACGTGGATCGTACTACGGGCGAACTTCACTCCTGCCAAGTATTGGTTTGTGTGTTGCCCTATAGTAATTATACCTATGTAGAAGCTCTCCGTTCGCAAAAGCAAGAAGAGTTTATCAGTGGATTATCCAACGCACTTAATTACATAAACGGTGCACCACAAAGTATCAAGTGCGATAATTTACGCTCGGCCGTTACTAAAGCCAGTCGTTATGAACCGGTATTCACCGAGGCAATGGGTTTTTTTGGTGCATAACTATGGACTGACCGTAATGGCTGCACGGGTTCGCAAACCCCGCGACAAGGCAAGTGTGGAGAATGCTGTCGGAGTGGCCTACAAACGAATCTATGCACCTTTGCGTGATCACGTGTTTTATAGTCTAAGTGGAAATTTCACTCCTTCAGCCTCCATTTGACCGAAAAAAATAGCCCCCTGACAATTTGACCTTTAAGCCCAATAGTAGCAATTGTTTCAGAAGATTCTTGCTGGGGGGCTGAAAATGGCGATGAAGTGGGGGCTCTGCTGGCAGAATTTCCAGGTATTCCAACGTTTGCCAATTCTGATGAGTTAATTAAATGGTTAATGGAAAAAGGGCTGTACGAGAAAATAAAAGAAAATCCTGATTTGCTCGATAGCAGCGTGGTACTTCAAAATTTTGCAGATTCTACTCAGTATAAAAATGAAGGTAAATTTGCTGATGTTAAGCTGGCACTTGAATATATTTTTGATGACAAAAGCGGTGCGTTAACTCCTTCAATTATTCAAAGTCGAATAAATGATGCCGAAAATAAAAACGATTTAATAAATCCAAACACACTTTATGAAGACAATGAAAAAACATTAAACAGCATAGCACTTGCATCTGTTGCAAGAAATAGGTCTGAACTAACGAGTGCAGAAATACAAACACTCATGGAAATTGCCAACAAATGTCCATACATTGCAGGCACAGCAGTATATGAAGCCCGTTCGCTATTACTCCTTACTGACCGCGAATTGTATTGGGAAGATGATGTACAGTGCAATGGTTCTACTTCAAGACTTTCTGGAAAAAAGAATGAGAGTTCAACGTTCTATTGGCATGTTTACCCCAATCCAACAACGAGCAAATTCTCGATTGCTTATGATTTAAGTAGCTATTCTTTTGTTAAGCTTCAGCTTATGAGTGTTGAAGGAAAAGTACTTCGGACAGAAGATTTGAATACAGGTGAATTTATAAAAGAAATAGATCTTTCTGATTATTCAAATGGGATCTACTTTATAAAAGCATTTAATTCAGAAAACGAACTAATTAAAACGGATA
>JAYTGH010000315.1:0-13555 GCA_043733645.1 Flavobacterium sp.
AGCTTCGCTTTTTAGTTCAAGTTTTTGGGTGTTATCATCAATGAAGAAATCAAAGTAGATAGATTTTCCTTGGCTTACCAAAGAGTAAATTCCCTTGTCTAGTTTTTGTTTTCCTTTAAAAACAATCTTACCATTTTTAATTGTGGTGCAGGTATCTTTGATTAATGTCTTGTCAAATTGATAATAGGTAAGATATGCCAATGTATCATTGCAATTTTTGAGGTTGATGGTAATTTCGTAACCCGATTGGGCAACTGCAAATAATGAAGAGAAACAAAAGACTGCGGCAAGTAATAATTTCTTCATAAACAAGAGATGTTATTTCTTTAAAATGATTTCAGAAAGTCAAAAATAGTGCAATTACTAAAGAAAAAACACATTGAATTTTTAAAGTTTACTTAAAATTACATTAGCTACTTCAATCGAACCAAAGGATGATTTAATCCGTTAACTATATTTTTCACTACTTGGTATTTATCAATGCTTTCAAAAAGTTTAGTCAGGTTTCTAAAACCATAGGTTCTGGAGTCAAAACTTGGTGATATTTTACGCAGGTTGGTTCCAATGTTCGAGATGTATGCTTCATCATCTTCATTTGCCGAAATATCAAATGCTTTGTCAATGATCGAAATGTTTATTTTAGATGTAGTATTGTCTGGTTCTTTTGTGGCTACCGCTTTTTCTTTGACATTGGTTTTCTTTTTAGCAACCGGAGCAGCTATCGGTTCAGGGATAAGGTTTTCGGTAAACGTAAAGATTTCGCATGACTGTACGAATGCACTTGGTGTTTTCTTTTGCCCGATGCCCATCACAAAAAGCCCTTCTTCTCTTATTCTTTTGGCTAAACCAGTATAATCACTATCACTCGAAACGATGCAAAAGCCTTCCGCGTTTTTGCTGTGTAAAATATCCATAGCTTCGATAATTAGCGAGCTGTCTGTAGAGTTTTTGCCTGTTGTATAAGCAAACTTTTGAATAGGGCTGATAGAATATTGATTGATGATTTCTTTCCAGCCATTCATGTGTTGTTGTGTCCAGTCGCCATAAATTCTTCTGATAGTAGCTTTGCCATATTTGGAAACTTCTTCCAGAATCTCTTTTATTAATTTAGGTTGGGCGTTATCACCATCGATTAAAACAGCAATATTAAATTTTGTATTTTCCATTATTGGTTATTTTCAGGAATTAAAGGTATACTTTTTAACACTTACTTGAAATTACAGCTATCCCACTTCGCGAACACCTTTTAACAGCAACCAGCGCATGAATATCTTTTCACCATCGGGAGTTTGTACTGCTTGGAATTTAGGCGCTGTAAGGGTACCCACCACAAATGCTGTGAATGGAATAAATAAACCTGTTAGGTTGGTATATTTACCGATTAAGAAACGAAACAAAATGAATAGTATTGCAAAGCATATAAGGTTATAGAGGAACGCTTTTATTTTTTTGTTCATTGTATTTTTGAATTGTTGATTATTAATTATTAATTGAAACATTATTATTTCCGCTAACTGTCTTTCCCACGAAGGTGGTAATCTATTTTCGATGAGCTCTGGATTCCCGCCTGCGCGGGAAAGACAGAAGACTTATTAGTAATTATTTTTTCTTTTCTTTTTTAGATTTTTCTTTCTTGGTCTCCTTAGCTTTTACAGTTGTTTTATACAAAGGAATAAAATAAGAAACTGTATAATTGAACCCAACTCCAAAATCTCCATTATACGTTCGGTTGAAGCCGGGAATATAGAGATTATCAAAGTTATCCGGGCGTTTCTGAGATACCAATCGGTTTAATCTAAAACTAAAACCGACGAAGACGTTGTTAAATACTTCGGCTTTCATACCGGCAACAACTTCTATCCATTGTGCTGATAATCCATCAAATTTTTGACCTGAGATTATTTCCTGTGATTCTCCAAAATAGGGGTTAGGATTATAGATTTGATAACTGTTCAGTGTTTGACTAAAGCTACTTACACCATAACGCAATCCAACAGAAATAATGTTTTCCATATTGCCCCAATTCTGAAAAGAATTATAGTCAAAACCTGCTTTTATATACGTTCCTTTAGTAGTAAAGTTTACCTGGTCATCATCAACTGTTTTACTTTCGTTACCAATTTCGGCAGCCAAATAATGCCTGCGTGTCAAACGATAGTCGCCAACAAGTTCCAATCCGCGATAATCTTTTTCATAAAACGAACGTGTTAGTTTGAATAAGTCTACGCCAACACGCAGACCGTAACGCTCTTTTTTTGGTGGAATACTGTCTCTTTTAGTGGTTGTCTTTTCTTGTGCATTGCTTAAAAATGAAAGCAATACCAAAGCAATACTAAAAGTAAATTTTGATATGTGTTTCATTTTCGGTTGTAATAGTTGTTGTTAAAATATTCATGTCTTTTATCCAAAAAGTATCGGGTGTTGTTGCATCGGTTTTGATGACACCATTTGGAAAAGCATTCAATTCAAAAATGGTTTTATAACCACAGGCTCTGGAAACAAAAACGTTTTGGCGGGAATAATTAAATTGAAGAAAGTCTTCGTTTGGAGTTGTACTTGTACTACTGAGAATCAAACTATACTTGGTTGTATCTTGTGTAATATCTATCGGCAATTTGAGTTTATTTCCATTGAATAAATACCTGATTGGATTTGTATTCGCCAGCGATGTATTAAATACTATATAATCAGCAGCGCCGTCAGCCTTAACTTTTAAGTTAACCACATTTCTTAAAGTCGACGGATTAGTAATATCATAAAATTCCAATACCAATCGGGGAGTGGTTTCTTCGGTGCAGATATCGTCCTTCTCGCAACTGGATAGGGATAGGACAACCAATAATAACAAGGCAAGTATTTTCTTCATTTGTTTTTAATCTGTTTCACGTTTGTTTGCCAGCGCGCCTTCTGGCCTCTTCGCTAAAACAGTCCACCGGACTGTTTTTTAACGCTCGCGCCTCTCCAAAAGTACAACATTTTCCACATGATGCGTTTGCGGAAACATATCTACCGGACGCACGCGTGTAACTTTGTATTGTTCATCCATCAACGCTAAATCGCGGGCTTGTGTAGCCGAGTTGCAGCTCACATATACAATCTTATAAGCACCAATCTTTAGCAATTGCTCCACAACGTCTTTGTGCATACCGTCACGCGGCGGATCGGTAATGATAACATCAGGCTCACCGTGCTGCGCAATAAAATCGTCGTTGAAAACGTTTTTCATATCGCCAACATAAAATTCACAATTGGTGATGCTGTTGCGTTTCGCATTTTCCTTTGCATCAGCAATGGCTTCAGGCACTGCTTCGACACCAATTACTTTTTTAGCGCCTTTGGAAACGAATTGTGCAATGGTTCCGGTTCCAGTATATAAATCGTAAACAACTTCATTACCTGTTAAACCTGCAAATTCACGTGTAATTTTATATAATTCGTAAGCTTGGTCAGAGTTGGTTTGGTAAAACGATTTGGCGTTAATGCTAAACTGCAAACCTTCCATTTCTTCCAAAATATAATCCCTTCCTTTATACAATTTAATGTCTTGATCGTATAGCGTATCGTTTGCCTTGCCGTTGATAACATATTGCAGCGAAGTAATTTTCGGGAAGGTAGTGTGGATAAAATCTAGCAATAATTCACGTTGCTTCTCGTCTTCCTGAAAGAACTGAATCAGTACCATGAGTTCACCGGTTGAAGCCGTTCTAATCATTAGCGTGCGCAATAAGCCTTCGTGGTTTCGGGCGTTAAAGAATGGCATATCGTTTTCGGTTGCAAATTCTCTGATAGCATTTCTGATCGCATTGGATGGATCTTCCTGCAAATGACATTTCTCAATATCCAAAATCTTATCCCACATTCTCGGAATATGAAAACCCAAGGCCGGTTTTTTGCTTAACGATTGATCTTCTGATAGTATTTCTCTTTCGGTTAACCAACGGGTATCTGAAAACCCAAACTCCATTTTGTTTCTATAGAAGAATTGCTTCTCCGAACCCAGTATCGGTTCAAAATCAGGTAACTCAATTTTACCAATGCGTTTCAGATTATTGTATACTTCCTGATTTTTATAAAACAACTGTTGTTCATACTTCATGTTCTGCCATTTGCAACCGCCACAAGCACCAAAGTGCCTGCAAACTGGTTCGATTCGGTTTTCAGAATAGGAGTGAAACTTAATGGCTTTGCCTTCGAAATAGGATTTTCTTTTCTTTAAGGTCTGCACATCTATCACATCTCCGGGAACGACATTGGGTATAAAGATGACCTGACCTTCAGGAGCCTTGGCGACCGATACCCCTTTGGCACCCGCATCAAGAACAGTTATGTTTTCAAATATGACTTTGTTGGTTTGTTTTCTTCCCATGGCGCAAAAATAACATTTAGTTATAAGTTATGGGTTATGCGTTATGAGTTTTTTAATAGTTTTTTTGACTTTGACAGGAATGCTTGACCGTTACTTTTATTCCTAAATACCTCATAGCTTGTTAATGCTTTAACTATGTATCAACCGTACTTATGCAATATATAATACACGACATAAACACGACATAAACACGACATATATACGACATATATACGACATATGTATACTTTATTAATATACGAGTGATAAATGTACCCTGGTGCTACCAGCAAATTGGCTTTTACCTGCAGGTCTATCATTGGACTACGTTGTTGTGGCTTTGTTTTGTATTTGTTTGGGAAAAGATGGCAAAGGGTAGTACACTACCGAAGATGTCCCGAATAAAACTGGGGAAAGTAAGGTTGGGATTATAACAGTCGTTGATAATTATTAGGAAATGGATTTCATTCTATCATAAATAACATTATTTTTACTTTGATAAGCATACAGACCAATTCGCTCAATAGGAATGCATTGGTGTGATTTTGTCGGGCCTATAAATTAGTTGTGAGTAATGCTTGCGCAGAACCGGAGAATTCAAGAACCTAACACATTTCAAAAATGAATAAAACCTTATTATATATTTTTATATTTTTCATTTCCTTAAATTCTTACAGCCAAATAAAGGACACTATAAAATTAGAAGAAGTAAAAGTACTCACTACTAATAAAAAGACTAAACATATTAAAACAAAGGGAAAACCTTCTTCATTGACAGGAAATCTTATTAAAAGCATAATAAGTAAAATTGAAGAAATTCCATCTGGAAAGTTGTCGTCAATAAAATTCTTCTTTAACAGTAGCGTATTATTTTTTATAAAGGATGATAACAAAACAGAATATAAAGATGTCGAATTGGGGCTTTTAATTTACGAGGCTAAAGATGATGGAACTCCAGGTGAATTGCTGACAGACAAAGTAATTAGATTTACATTACATTCAAACGATAATGGCTTTATTGAACTTGATTTAAAACCATTATATCTTAACACATCCAAAACTATGTTTTTTGGGATAGAACTACTGAATAAACAATCAGGAAAAGATTTTAAGATAATGACAAATTGTAATAGCGAAAATTCAAACTTGTTATATTTAAAAAATTGGAATAATGAAGATTGGCATTTTTCCAACATTCCATGTGGAATGAAAATGGATATCGGAATAATAATAACAGATTAGCACTACTCACAACAGCCGTTCTCGCAATTACTTCGTCAGTTCGCTTCGCTCGGGTGCGAATTTTGTGGTAAGTTCACGTTTATGTTTCGCAAGAAGTTTTATCTTTAACAGAAAATAAAAAGTTCCGAACTTTGCAACTGATGAGAAGCGGCGGAAGGTTGTGAGCCATTTGGAAATCCCGAAGTAAATTTAGAACTTTACTAAAAAATAGAAATTATGAATGCTTTAGAAAATATAAAAAACAGTTTAATAGACAGAATTTTGGCGACAAGAAATGAGCAATTATTAGAGGCAATTAAAAATATTTTTGACTCAACTCAATCAGAAGAAATCATTTCTCTTTCAACAGAACAAATTGAAATGTTATCAATGAGTGAAAAAGATATAGAAGATGGAAAATTAGTTTCAGAATCTGAATTAAGCAAAAGAGATTCTAAATGGCTCATTTAACAATATATTGGACTGAAACTGCAATCAGACAACGTAATTATATTTTTGAATATTGGATTGAAAGAAATCAAAGCACAACTTATGCAAAGAAGCTAAATGAGAAAATAAAAGAAAGAACAAATCTTTTAAAGCAGAATCCAGATTTAGGCAAAAAGACAGATTTCAACATTACAAGAGTAGTGTCGCTTGGGCATTACAGTATACTTTATCAAAAAAGCAATACTAAAATTATAATCACAGGTTTTTGGGACAATAGACAAGAGCCTGAAAAATTATTAAAATTCTTAAAAAAGTAAATAGTCAAACGGCTCATAACATAGCCGTTTAGCTTCGCTCCGTTCGGCTCCCGCCTCGGGTCTCGCAATTACTTCGTCAGTTCGCTTCGCTCGGGTGTGAGTTTTGTGGTAAGTTGACGTTTACGTTTCGCAAGAATTTTTATCTTTAACGGAAAATAATCAGTTCCGAACTTCGCAACTGACGAGAGGCGGGGGAACGTTGTGAGCCATTTTACTTGAACCGCGGAAATATTTCTGTATTTATAACCTATAAAAACCAATCATTATGAAAAATCTATTAAGAAGCACTCTTTATTTAACTGTTTTTGCTTTAGCTGGAATTTTATTTCAGATAAGTTGCTCGTCGGACCGTATTTCTACAAGCTCAACTCCTTTGGGTAAAATTGTTTACACTAAAAGAGGTGGTGGTCTACTTCAAATATGGACCTGTAATTACGACGGAACGGCTCAGGCACAAATTCCGATAACGTTACCATCAAATGTTTATTTTAATTATTGGGTTAGTGACAATACGTCTGTAGGTAGTGATGAAACCAATGTTAAATTATCACCGGATGGTCAAAATGTGTTTTTTGCGACCGTAACTAATCCTGGTGCAGTCAATAAATATTTCTCTATTTATACTTGCGATTTGTCAGGAAATAATTTAACAGAAATTGTAACTCAAAGCAGCGGTCAAGACCCATTAGTGATTGGAGGAGTTTATTAAAAACTGCACACAACATAGCCTTTTGACGAAACTTAAAAAGAAACTTAAAAAGAAACTTAAAATTTTAAATAAATTATGAAAAAAATCATCTTCTCTATTATTATAGCATCATTTACCACTTTTGGTTTTAGTCAAGAAACAAAAACTGAAATGAAAACATACGATCCTAAATTAGTTGGTTGTTGGAAAGGCTCAGAAATTGGTCAGCAAAAAAATGGATTAAAGAAATATTGGGTGGCATGCAGGTTGGCAGATGGCACGAGTATGTTATTGTTTGTTGCAATCGATAAAAATGGAGAAGTAATTCAAGAAACAGAAAATGGAAAATGGTGGACAGAAAATGGGAAGTTTTACGAATTGCATGATTTCGATGGAGTTACAGATATCTATAAATATGAAGCGACTGAAGAAGGTGTGAATTTTCAATCGATAGAAATGATGGGAAAAGTTGACAGTAGTTATAAATTTACAGATTATAAAATAGAAGAGGATTAAAAAACTAAACGGCTAAAAGTCTTTGGCGCATAGGTTGTTTTCTTCACTTTACAGGAAAATAGATATTGAACTTTTGTTATCTTTAGAACTAAATAATCGAAAAGTATACTTTAATGACAACCCACTTAGCTCTTCTCCGCGGCATCAACGTTTCGGGACATAACTAGACCTGACAGGTTTCAAAAACCTGTCAGGTCTGCTTTTTTACAAGAATTTAGTATATTTGAGAAAATATGATTTAATATATGACAACCCACTTAGCTCTTCTGCGCGGCATCAACGTTTCGGGACATAAAATGATAAACATGGTGGCTTTAAAAAAAGCACTCGAAGCCATTGGGTTTACCAATGTGATAACGTATATTCAGTCGGGGAATGTTTTTGTGGATACCGAAGAGGAAAGTCCGAGCAAAGTTGGTTTCTTGGTTAAGCAGGAAATCTTTAAAGAATTTGGACACGATGTTCCGGTAATTGTTATTGGCAAAGAAGATTTACAGGCGTGCTTAGATAGGAATGAATTTCTTAACGATGAAGGTGTCGATTTAAAGAAATTGTATGTTTCGTTTATTTCTTCTGAGCTGCCCGATAATATGATTACCCAACTTAATTTAAACTTTATTAAGCCAGATGAAATTCAGTTGGATGGCAAACGCATTTACTTGAAATATGATATATCACCAGCCAAAACCAAACTCGATAATAAATGGATTGAAAAAAGCATGAATGTAGTTTCTACAACGCGTAATTGGAACACAGTCAATAAGTTGTTGGAGATGTTCCCGCCTGCGCGGGAATGACAAAAGAGTCTAAAGAATGACTGTCTTTCCCGCGTAGGCGGGAATCCATAAACACAAACGATGTATAAAACCATCCATCAATATTATGTTTACATTTTAGCCAGTAAAAAAAATGGTACTCTTTACATTGGAGTAACAAATGATTTAGAAGTAAGAGTCTTACAACATAAACAGAAAATTAATGAAGGGTTTACTTCAAAATATGATGTTGGGCTTTTAGTTTATTTTGAAACTTTTCAATATATAAATGATGCCATTAAGCGAGAAAAGCAACTCAAAAAATGGAATAGGCAATGGAAAATAAACCTTATTGAAGAAGAAAACAAGGACTGGAAAGATCTTTCGGAAGATTGGTACAATTAAAGAGGATTCCCGCCTGCGCGGGAAAGACAAAAAGACAAAACCAATAACTCTATTAGAAATAACAATAATTCTATAACGTTAAGCTAAAGTGCAATGCTTAAATTTGGACAAACTTAAAAACACATCACAATGAAAAGAAATGCAACCGCAGTTTGGAAAGGTTCTATAAAAGAAGGAAACGGAACAATTTCTTCACAAAGTACAGTATTAAACAACGCTCAATATTCTTTTAAAACCCGTTTTGAAGACGGTGTTGGAACCAATCCGGAAGAACTTGTAGCAGCAGCACATTCTGGTTGTTTCTCTATGCAGCTTTCGGCTTTTATAACTGAAGCAGGGTTTGAAATTGAAAGCATTCAGACCAAATGTGCTATTAATTTTGTTGAAGGCACCATCATAGGTTCGCACTTAACTGTAGAAGCTAAGGTTTCGGGTTTGTCAAACGAAGTTTTTCAAGAATTAGTTACCAAAGCCGAGAAACAATGTCCAATCTCAAGATTATTAAATACCGAAATTACATCAGCAGCAACCTTGCTATAAAACGGCCACTGGCAGTATTCCTCTTACTATCAAACCTCATTTCTTTTTTTAGGAATGAGGTTTTTTGTGGTTTAAAATGTAAATTAGCACTCGAGACCGTAAGGACGAACTGTACGAAGTAAATAAAATCAAGTAGCTATGAGTTTAAAAGCCACATTCAAAAGTACCATTTCAGGTATAGAAGCTCCTGAACAGGATAAAGTCAGCTGTAAAAGTATACGTGTTCCTATTCTCAATCTGATAAAAGAAGATCATCCCGATTTAGATATGTCAAAAGAGATAACTGTAGGAGAATTAAACATCTACAGAGAAAAATATATTTCAAAATTTTTGCAGTCGGAAGTGGGTGAGCTAAATGATTTACATAAAAATGTAATCAAATCATTGACAGATGACAAATCATTGGTTAGCACAATGGAAGATGAACCTGACAACCGAACTTTTGGTCAAAAACTAGCCGATAGCGTTGCTGATTTTGGTGGCAGCTGGACCTTTATTATTTGGTTTTTTGTAGTCATTATGCTTTGGATTAGTGCCAATGTTTGGTTGCTGATGAATAAAGGTTTTGATCCGTATCCGTTTATACTATTGAATTTAATTCTGTCCTGTTTGGCATCGTTGCAGGCACCAATAATTATGATGAGCCAAAACCGTCAAGAAGAAAAAGACAGAGAACGTGCCAAGAAAGATTATATGATAAACCTAAAATCAGAATTGGAAATCAGAATGTTAGATGATAAAATGGATCATTTAATTATGCATCAGCAACAAGAATTAATTGAAATACAGAAGGTTCAAATTGAAATGATGAATGATATTTTGAATAGGATTGAGGGTAAGAAATAATTACGAAATACGAAATACGAAATACGAAATATGAATTACGAAATAAGAATTACGAATTAGAAAAAAAGAATTAGAGCGTTTAGCCAACAATTCGTAATTAGTATTTCGTATTTCGTAATTAAGTTTTACTTTTGTAAAACTATGGATGATTTCTCTCCAAAAGCAGGAACCTGCCTGTCGGTAGACAGGTTGATATTTTATAAAAAATCCGTGACGAGTTCGGGTTAAAAATGAAAAATTATGTCAGTTTTAGAAAAAATGAGTACAGCCGAAGCAATTGCTTTAGAAAACAAGTATGGTGCGCACAATTACCATCCGTTACCAGTGGTTTTGAGTAGAGGTGAAGGCGTTTATGTTTGGGATGTTGAAGGTAAAAAATACTACGATTTTCTTTCGGCGTATTCAGCCGTAAATCAAGGTCATTGTCATCCAAAGATTGTGGGTGCAATGATGGAGCAAGCACAGACTTTGACGCTTACATCGAGAGCATTTTACAATGATAAATTAGGCGTTTACGAAGAGTATATCACTAACTATTTTGGTTTTGATAAAGTATTACCAATGAATACAGGTGCTGAAGCGGTTGAAACAGCTTTGAAGCTTTGCAGAAAATGGGCATACGAAAAGAAAGGAATCCATGAAAACGAAGCACAGATTATTGTGTGTGATGGTAACTTCCACGGAAGAACTACCACTATCATTTCTTTTTCTAACGACGAGAATGCACGAAAAAACTTTGGACCCTACACAGCGGGATTTATAAAAATTGCTTATGATGATATAGACGCTTTAGAAAAGGCGATAACTTCCTCTAAAAATATAGCCGGTTTCTTGGTAGAACCAATTCAAGGAGAAGCCGGAGTTTATGTACCAGCCGAAGGTTATCTGGCGAAAGCCAAAGCGTTGTGCGAAGCCAACAATGTACTATTTATTGCAGATGAAGTGCAAACCGGAATTGCCAGAACAGGTTCTTTGTTGGCAGTTTGTGGTAATTGTAGCTGTGAAAACAAATGTGAAAAACAAGGATCCTATGTTGCACCGGATATTTTAATTTTAGGTAAAGCCTTATCTGGTGGAGCTTATCCAGTATCAGCAGTATTGGCAAATGATGCTATTATGAATGTAATCAAACCGGGACAACACGGTTCAACTTTTGGAGGAAATCCAATTGCTGGAGCTGTTGCTATAGCTGCAATGGATGTTGTGAGTGAAGAACATTTGGCACAAAATGCCCGAAAATTGGGTAAAATCTTTCGTACCGAATTAGCAAAATATATTGAAACGTCAACCATTGCAACTTTAGTTCGTGGAAAAGGATTGCTGAATGCAGTTGTAATCAATGATACAGAAGAAAGTGATACGGCATGGAATATCTGCATGGCTTTACGTGACAACGGATTATTGGCAAAACCAACACACGGAAACATTATCCGTTTTGCGCCGCCATTAGTAATGAATGAGGAACAATTATTAGATTGTGTTTCCATCATTATCAAAACGCTAAAGCAATTTGAAAAGTAAACAACAACCCGATGCGTAACCAAAATGGCAAGCAGCGGAATGTATTTTATTAAAAATATACTTATCTAAAACCGGCTATTTTGGCTGGTTTTTTTTATTTTTGGATTATAAAAATGATACTGAACTAAATTCAGCATAAATGAAAAAACTAGTAATACCTTTTACACTTGTCGCAATTATTGTTGGTTTGTATGAACAATCAAAAGCCAAACCCAATGTTTATGTTTTATGTTTTACTATCGTGATATTTATGTATGGCATTATGAAATTAAGTGCTAAAACACCGAGTAAGAATCAAGAAGAAAAAGAGGAAGACGATGCTGAATAAAGGAGATAAAGTTTCTGTTTTAGACGATGCCATTGATGGAATTGTCTTTGAAATCAATGGTTCAGAAGTGACTATCGAGACTACCGATGGTTTTAACCTAACGTTTAAAAGCAGCGAGTTAATCAAGATTGAAAGTGGTAACGCGATGAATTTCAGTTTTAATAAAAGCCAGGTGATTAGCGAAAAGGAAGTTCCAAAACCAAACTACATCAACAAAGAGAAAAAGTCCAAGAAAGAAATTCCACCTCCGGAGTTTGATTTGCATATCGAAAAGTTGGTCAAAAGTTATAAAGGCATGAACAACTATGATATCCTAACACTACAGATGGAAACCGCTAAGCGTCATATCGAATTTGCTCTTCGCAACCGAATTCCTAAGATTGTTTTTATTCACGGTGTTGGAGAAGGAGTTCTAAAAGCTGACCTTGATTTCCTGTTAGGACGGTATGATACTATTTCCTTTCAAGATGCTAATTATCAAAAGTATGGACTAGGTGCAACCGAAGTTTACTTTAAGCAGAATGTGAGATAAGGCAAAAGGGATGAGGCAAAAGGCAAAAGTGAAAAAAGAATTCGTAATTCGTAATTTATTCCGCTGCGCTCCATAAAGTCGCCTTTGGCTCGTGTCGTAATTTTTACTTTAGTTCTTTTTCTTTATAATAATTGATTAGTAAATCTACAAATTTGCTGTAGCTTTCTAAACCATCTTTTTGTTGGTTAGCTTTTAAGAATTGGTCATAAAATGCATGAAAACCTTTATCGATAAAGGTGTCATATTGTTCCCAGAAACGTTCACTTTCTTTAAAGTTCTCAATAATTCCGGGATTGATTGTTGGTCTGAGGACTTTGAATTTAGCTTCATCTTTCATAATCACATTTTCCAAGCAATAGCGCAGTGCTGCTGTATATGCAGCATATTGAAAATACAAATCATCATTTTTGATACAAGCCATAAAGCCAATAAAATTACATTCGCTTTCACTGGCGTAACCAATTTGATGTGCCATTTCGTGGCAAACAACATCTGGAAAACTGTACATCGGTAGTTTGTAGTTCACTTGTGATTCATTCGTAAATGGATTTAGGTAACCGCCAAAACCCATATAGGTCAGGGGCAGACTAAACAATGATTTCTTTCTGCTCGGAATTATATATCTAAAGTAAGGATGCTCTTTAGCCAGGTTATCATACCCATTTTGCGTCATGTTGAAAATACTGTTCTGCGAATAGGGATTGACTACTTTTTGATTTTTGTTGTGTGTAATCGCGAATTGAACTTCGTTAGTCTTGGCAATCAGCTTATCAGTAAACGAATACAAATCTTCATTGCTGTATTCTCTCTGGATATTCATTTTCTCAAACAACGGCATTCTATAGTAATTAAGTCCCCATAAAATGTGAAACATGAAATAGAAAATAGAAAATCCGCTTAGAAATCTTAACAGCAGTTCTTTCTTGTTATTGCGCCAAGCTATTCTGGTTTTCCAAATAGAAATAAGCAAATAAATGATTAGTAATCCATACAAAATATCACCAACAGAAAAAGGGATTTTGCCTAAAAGAAGCCGCTCAACCTTTGATAAGGAAACATATAGTCCGTTGCTGTAGACCATTTCCACAACC
>JAYTGH010000316.1:0-1776 GCA_043733645.1 Flavobacterium sp.
TTTCTTTTTTAGGCATATCTGAAGCTCCCATATCTCTAACGCAAACATATTTGCCATCTTTTCTTTCGAAAAGACTCATGTAGTTTCCTGTAAATTTAATAGCACCTTTGCCGTCAACCACTTTGTAACTTCCAATTTCTACGACTTGATCGCCATCGCTGGAAGGAAATATTTCATTTACAGAAAAAGAAATCACATCTCCTTCAGGGAAAGTTGCTAAATCATCTTTTATGGATTTGTCAATGGCAAACTTGCCAACTAAGGGTGGTTTGTTTTGAGAAAAACTGGTCGCATTGTCATCATAATATTCTTCGGAGGCTGCGCTTCTTATATTGTACATGTTTGCCATTACGGTTTCCATAGATACAATTTCGGCTTTGATTTTTTCTTTGTCAACTGTACGAGCAGCGGCAGTTTTTGGTTCTTCTTTTTTTGGTTGACAGGCAATAGCTAGAGCCATCATTACGCCCAAGGCAGTACTTTTAAGTAATTTGTGTTTCATAAATTGATTTGTTTAAAACTATTAATACTATAGGTAACATCCCGAGATTTAGGATTATAAAGGTAATGATATTTTATTTAGTGTCAGATATTTATTGGGAAAATAATAGTATTCAAAGGAAAATTTAGGACATTCTTCTCTTAGTGCCAAATAGTATCACAGCGCGGGCAAGATATGAAGTACTAAAAGAATATTGTATCAAGGAATGACATTTTTTTTTACTTTTATCAAAACTTACAACACTATGAAAAAGCTATTATCGTTATCGTTTCTATTTATTACACTTGCAACCAACGCTCAAATTAAGGTTGGTAAGGCTGAAGCAAAATCGGTTGTTATTGGAAAAGTGGGAACTCCCACTCTGAGTACTGTCGAAATAACGAAGACCGGGGACCTGATAACCTTTAAATACCAGAACGACAACAAACCGCAGTTAGCGGAATTCAAAACGTTCTCATTCAAAGACATTGATGGCGCCCTCGAAGGGTTCTACAGCGCAATCAATGAGGGATTTACAAGCTTACCGAAAGAAGATATCAAGATTGAACTTCCTAATGAAATAGTTAATATTCAATATACAAAGTCTATGAACATAGCAAGCGTTAAGATGAAGATATCATACAACAACGGTGAAGAAGGTGGGGTAACCGTTTGGTTAACCAAGAAACAAATTGATAAGCTATTCAACAAATTATAAATTTTCTTATTACTGATTTTTTGGGAAGTATTGTTTGATATCCTGCAAGAATTGCAAATTCAAGCTACGGGGACTTCTATTACCACACGAAAGGATTGACTTTGTCGAATCTTCGATTTCATGCAGTAGCGCAGGGCGGCAACTAAATCTAAAGTATTGAGCTTTGTAATTCAATAACAATTAAATTTTATTTAAAATTGAATGTAAATAGATTTCATTACTACCATTACTTTTTAATTTGAAAAGCATACTGTTTAAATGATAAATTTGGTTCTGTTATTTACTTTTCTTTTCCATTTCTCAAACTTTCATGCATAACACATAGAGATTATACCTGACTTATCCTTAAAATTAAAAAGCATTACGATTCAAGAATTTAAGATTAATGACAATCTTTCTTATTAGTATCAAAAACTAAAATTCTTGATTTCATTACCAGGTTCCCAAATGATTTTGGATTAATGGGTTTTGAAATGTTGCAAAGTAAGGTAAATTGGACTTCGGATTATCCAATCGCGGTTTTTATGGGTTATGTTATTGGAAAAAGTAATGTAAAATCATGAATTAAAGAAAAGCA
>JAYTGH010000317.1:0-1771 GCA_043733645.1 Flavobacterium sp.
TAGAAATTATCTTCGGGCACTTTATCGCTCAGCTGAAAGTTGAGGAATAATTTTTCGGTGTAGTCTTTTTTTCCCTGCATGAAACATACACAACAAAAATCATTCTGGACTATTGTGTATTGACAACTTGTGGGTATCTTAGTTGTGCAACAAGCACAGTGGGTTTTGTGCGGCTTGAAGTTGCAGCAATCATCAGTTCTAAATACCCGAGCTTTGGTTCGGGCTTGACCAACATCACCAAACATTGGATCTTATTATTTATCTTTATTAAAAGCCAAGCGGCAGTTACGGGCGGAAAGAATACTAATGCCACACCTGACACAAAGCCCTGCCGTTAGTGGCAAGTTTGACGCAGATTCCAATAAATAGTAAATCCAACAAGTCGAAACCCCAAATTTCCAATAACCCCTTTCATAAAGAAACTACATCTAAAGATTCTCAAAAAAAAATATAAAAGGTTGTAACATTTTATAACGCTGTGCATCAAAAGGCAAACTAAAATAATTCAAGTATGAAAAAGTTAGCCTTTATTTTTTTATTCAGTTTGACCTTTGGGGTTTCAAATTTATTTTCTCAACAATCCTTTAAAGTTGATGTAGTAGGCAATGGTAAACCTGTATTGCTTTTCCCAGGCTTTGGTTGCACAGCTAAAGTTTGGGAGGAAACAGTTAAATCACTATCAAAAAAACACAAATGCTACACATTTACCTTTGCAGGTTTCGGAAATGTAAAACCAATTGATACCCTTTGGTTTGAAACAATAAAAAAGGATTTAGAAGAGTACATTAAAAATAATAAACTCAAAAAATCGATATTAATAGGCCATAGTTTAGGTGGCACATTGAGTTTATGGTTAGCATCCGATAATACAAAATGGTTTAAAAAAATCATCTTGGTTGATGCCTTACCATCGTCTGCGGCTCTGATGATTCCTAATTATAAAGGAGAGATAATTCCATATGATAATCCACAAAGTAAAAATATTCTAAAAATGTCTGAGGAGGAATTTCAAAAAATGAATAATCAATCGGCTCAATTTATGTGCAATAACAAAGAAAAGCAAAAGCTAATTGCAGAAATGATGAATCAGACAGATAGAAAAACATACGTTTATGGATATATTGATATGTTGAATGTAGATTTAAGGCAGAAAATAGCTAAAATTAAAAAGCCAGTAACCATATTAGCTGCAACCAACCCTACTTTAGAAATGGTTACCAAAACGTATAAAGAACAGTATAAAAATTTGCCAAGTGTAAATATTTTATATGCTGAAAAATCAGCCCACTTTATAATGTATGACCAGCCAGAATGGTTTAATACACAACTTATTAAAATATTAAAGTAATTTGAAATCAATGAACAATTTCGATTCCATTTACAAATTGTACTTTGATAAAGTGTTTCGTTTGTGCAAGGGTTATTTTAATGGAGATATAGATGTAGCATCAGATGCCTCACAAGAAGTTTTCATTAAAGTATGGGAAAATCTATCAAACTTTAGAAACGAGTCGAATTTAAGCACTTGGATTTACCGTATTGCTTCCAATACCTGCTTGATGTATTTGAGAAAACAATCAAATAAAAAAGAAATTCGAGTAAAAGAATTTCCAGAAATGGTTACTGAAAGTGATGCAAACCAAATTGAAGAGAATTTAAAAAAAATGTACAGTTGCATAAGTCAACTTGACCCAACCAATAAACTTATAATTATGATGGTATTAGAAGACTTGCCCTATAAAGAAATAGCAATTATTATTGGAATATCCGA
>JAYTGH010000318.1:0-1769 GCA_043733645.1 Flavobacterium sp.
TAGCCAAATGCCTTGCAACAATAAGCAGATACGAAAACAGTATTGAGCAAATAGAGAGACAAATTAATGAGATTAGAAGCCCTATTTCTTCACCTTATAATCATGAGATATGAAAGTAAAAATAATGCCCGTGTACAACTGCGACCACTGCAATAAACGATACGTGAAAAAGGATGCAGCCGAAAGTCACGAAGATTTATGCAATAAAAATCCTAAAAATTTCATGGCTTGTCTTGGGTGCGAAAATTTAGAAATTCATATTGAAGAGCATTTTGATAATGGAAGAGATTGTCGCTCACATAATGAATTTTTCTGTAAAAAGCTACAAAAAGAGATGTACCCCCATAAAGCGGTACAAAAAGGATTACTTGAAAAGTACCCCGAAAGCTTTGAAGATAAAATAAAAATGCCTGTTACGTGTGAGTTTTATGTAAAAATAGACGATTCAAATTTATCTTTTTAAACCCATTAGAGATATGAAATTAACTAAAGGTTGCCAGCGAGTAGTTGACATTATGAATGAGCGGAAATATCACGTAGCAATTATATTTAATCCATACGGCGATAGAACCCGATTTTACAATGAAAATGGAGAACGCCACAACCCAACAGCACCAACAAAAGCCATGATTGAAAAAATGCTAATTTCGGGAATATTGGAATTGACATTTGAAGATGAATATACGAAAAGATATTGTTTAACTAAAAAATATAAGCAATGACATACAAAATATTAAATACAACAGAAACGCCGCACCCCAGCCACCCTTCAAAATTTAATTACCGTTTCCTTATTTGTGAAATTGGTAACAGAAAATTTATGATACGGCAAAAGGTTGAAAAGAATAATGATTTTGTTTCGTCCGTTTCATATCGCTATTTTGGCATAGATATAAACTCTAAAAACAAGTTTGAAAGTTGTAAAAGCGATTTTTTTAAAAAGTATTTTCAATGTCCGTCGGGCGAAAAAGTAATAGCAGAATAATGGCATTAAAACTAATTTTCAAAGTCAAAGACAATCACGCTCCTATTAGCATAAGAAAATGATAGATGCCGAAATATTGGTTGTTGAAAAAATTGATTCAACGACTAAAAAATTAACCTTATCTGAAAAATATCGCAACAATGATAGTACAAATTAACGAAAACGGATTCTTTGCCGTTCCTGAGCATCAATCAGAAATTAGGGAGCTTCTTAAAACCTTTTCAGGCAAAGAAGTAGAAATAAAAGTAAGTGAAGTAAACGAGTTTACTACTGCTTTAAGTCAATCCTTGCAGCTACAAGAACGCTACCAAGACATATTTAAAAATGAAACAGTCAATTATACTATTCAAGAAGTAGCGCAGCTTAGAGGGGTAATAGAAGGGTGCAAAATGAAAATCCTTGACCTACTCGCACAGGCAACAGTTGAAGAAAAGAATAAACTCTTTATTCTTCAATCAATTGAGCGAGCCGAAAAAATAAATCTGATTGAGAAAGGCGAAAAGTCCGCTTTTGCTTCGATGAAAAGTAAAAATACTGAGACATACAAAAAAGCCTATGAAGATTATTTAGACACCGTAAAAATGAAAGAAGGATTAGACGCACATTGCAAAAGCCTTTCAGGTGCATCGAACGCCATTGCAGGGATTTGTAAAAACGGCGATGACCGTTATATGAAATTTGGAGGCAAATGATTATTCAATAGTTAAAATTTAAAACAATGGAAAATCTAATAGAATACATCGAAGCGCAAATCACAAAATGCCAAAAATCCCATTTTGAAAAT
>JAYTGH010000319.1:0-1768 GCA_043733645.1 Flavobacterium sp.
GCCAGATAAGCTTATAGATGTTAAAGGACATTCGGGGTTTAACGTTGGATTGGTTGGTGTACTTCGTCTTCACGAATATGTAGAGTTGCGATTTGAACCTGGATTGTATTACGCCAGCCGAACGCTAACCTATTCGCAATTCACAACCGAAAGAGATGGTTTAAGAGAAGTAAAAGCTACTTATATTGATTTCCCATTGATACTAAAATTTTCTTCTTTGAGAACAGGAAATATCAGACCCTATCTTCTTGGTGGCTTATCGTCAACGCTAAATCTTTCGAGCAATTCTAAATCTAAAGATGATAATTTAGAACAAAAATTTAGGGTAAAACCCTGGACACAAAATTACACCTTGGGTTTTGGTATTGATTTGTATTTTGAGTATTTCAAATTTTCGCCTTCTATTCGTGGCGTTTTTGGTTTGAAAGACGAATTAATCCGTGATGACGACCCAAACAGTCCCTGGACAGGGAATATTCAATCGATGAAAACCCGTGCGGTGCTTATCAATTTTACATTTCACTAAGATACGTTGTCGGTTATCGGTTATCCGTTTTCGGTTGATGACAAAAACCAGTTTATCCGTTTCTTCTGAATTCACTCAAGAAAATCGCAGTCGCAGTCGCTACATTTAAACTTTCTGTTTTTTGCATGTCTCCACACGAGGCGTAGCCGACTGCCGAAGGAAATCTCGGAATGGCTATTCTGTTTTTTAAGCTTTTTTCTAAACCCGCAGAAATTCCATTAGCTTCGTTTCCGAGAATAAGAATAGCTTCTTTTGGCAACGCTTCCTTATAAAGATTTTTACCATCCATAAAAGTGCCGAAAACAGGAAGTGCACTTTGCAGAACATAGTCATTCAAATCGATATAATTTATCTTAACCCGAGTAATAGAACCCATTGTTGCCTGAATTACTTTTGGATTATACACATCGACAGTTTCTTGAGAACATAGCAACTGTTTGACGCCAAACCAATCGCAAAGCCGAATAATGGTTCCTAAATTTCCCGGATCGCGAATATCATCTAAACCGATAATTAATCCTTTAGTATCTATTTTGGTTGCTGGTGGAATTTTAAAAATCGCCAAACAAGAACTTGCCGAACTCAAAGCGGTTATTCGCTTCATGTCTTGTTCTTTTATCAGTGTTTTTTGGGAAATGGATACGTGTTCAAAAACAGCTTCGGTTTCGAATAAATGTTCGAGCACAAAATTTGATGCTAACAATTCTTGAATTACCTTTACCCCTTCGGCAATAAACAATTGATGCTCGATTCTATATTTTTTATGTTGAAGACTTGTAATTAATTTTATTTGGTTTTTACTAACCATAAAATAATGTATTTTTGAATTAAATATTTCGCAACACTTGAAAAATAGTATCACAAAAATATCATTATTTATTCTAATTGGGCTAATTATCTTTGGTTGCAACACTACAAAAAGAGTTCCTAACGGTAAAAGTCTCTTAACCAAAAACAACATTTTTGTAGACGATAAAAAAGACAACGTTGAAGATGTTTTCAATCAGTTGTACCAAAAACAAAACACTTCTATTCTCGGTTATCGTCTGCGGCTGAATATTTATAATTTGGCCAAACAAAAAACCGACTCCATTTACAGAGCTAAGTTTGCCCATAATCCAAAAAAATACAACCGAAAAGTAAAATGGCTTTCCAAAAAACAAGTCAAAAGATTGGGTGAATCTTTTTGGTATTCGGGCGTTCATAATTTCCTAAGAAAAACGGGGGAAGCGCCTATAATTT
>JAYTGH010000320.1:0-13459 GCA_043733645.1 Flavobacterium sp.
TTTGTTACGTTGGCTGCCGAACAATTTGGCACCAACCTACGAAGCACAGCCACAACGAGTGTGCCTAATATGGTCAGAGGTTCTGTTCCGCTGATGCTAATTGGTTTTGATTATTTAAAACACAGTCATACGGTGATTATTTCTGCTGCAGTAGTCGGTGCAGTGGTTTTTAGCACCGGAATTTACGCGGTACTTACCATTAAAGAAACCCATCTGATTGATTTGGATTATGTGGAGTAGTTCCATACCAGCAAAAAAGTAACGGTTGGTTTATTTTATTCTTACAAAAATGAAGGCATAAGGAGCAGTCAAAAAAAAGAAGCGGACGAAACAAACAAAACAAGCGGACGGTTCTTAGCCCCTGTATTTACTGGTGCTCCCATAGGCCAGAAATCATTTTCAGCAGCATAAGGCACCCACGGTTTTTTGTAGGAAAAAAAATAGGCTGGTTTGTTATGAATAATGATTATATTTATGAGATAATACGCTATAAAAAATTGCGATAATCTACCCCAAAATGGGTGGATATGAGTAATAGAGTTGCGTGTATATACAAGTTGTACGACATTCACAAACAACTGCAAAAAACATTATTTTTACAATCAAATCATATTTTATGGGTACTCAACTTTCACCAAATCTATTGTTAGACAGATGTCCACATTGTCGCGTAGACAAACCTAATCTTAATCAAATGTATACGTTTACTTCGGTAGCACATGATGGCTATAGTAAAAGAATTTGGGGAATTTATCAATGTAAACGTTGTGGTGGAATTGTGACAGCTGCAGCTCCTCAAGGTTCAGTTTGGGTAAACGAAATATATCCTGGAGAAATTGAAGTTGACAATAATATACCTGTAAAGGCTAAAGCATTTTTAGATCAAGCGTTAAATAGCATTCATGCTCCATCAGGAGCAGTTATGTTGGCTGCAAGTTCAGTTGACGCCATGTTAAAAGAGAAAAGTTATAAAAATGGAAAACTTTATGGTAGAATTAATGAAGCATTGAAAAATCACCTTATTACAAAAGAAATGGCTGATTGAGCTCATGAAATTAGATTAGATGCAAATGACGAAAGACATGCGGATGAAGATGCAGATTTGCCAACAGAAGAAGACGCCAAAAAAGTCATTGATTTTGCTTTAGCGTTAGCAGAATTTCTTTTTGTATTACCATCGAGGGTTCAACGAGGAATAAAAGAAGCCAAAACTGATGGGAGTCTACCCGAAGAATAAAGAACGTCGTACAACATGAACTGTGTAAAAAACAAGTTTTTCAAACCATCAGCTAAAGTCATAACAAATAACTAAAATCATGTAACACTTTTCGGCTGAGAATAAGGAATTTTATACCATGAAAAAGTATATCCTAATCCTCAGTATTTTTATGGTCTTAACTTCGTGTAAAGACGAAAAAAAGATAGTGCACAAAAAGGTCGTCATAACCCGGGTAAAACCGAAAGCAATAAGCTATCATTTTGAAAAAACCAAAAGCTGGCTGGCAACAACAGCAAATGACAGCGCTAAAATTTGGATAGCACTTGCCGTTAACAGAATCGACCAAGCTACTATTGTAAAAAAGGATTCTATTATAGTTCCATCAGATTTTAGTGGAGATTTGGCTTATTATTTGCCTTTTCCATTAGAAGTAGCTTCGTTGAATGATGTTAGCAAAATAATACTCTTCTCCTATCCGACACAAACCTTTGCCACTTACGAATACGGCGAGTTAATTCGAACTGGACCAACTAATATGGGACGAAAATCAGACAAGACTCCAACCGGATTGTTTTTTACCAATTGGAAAGCAGAAAAAACTACCAGCACTTTTAATGACGAATGGGATTTAAAATGGAACTTTAATATTGCCAACAAACTTGGCGTAGGTTTTCATCAATATACTTTACCTGGCTATCCTGCCTCCCACTCTTGTTTGCGTCTTCTTGAAAAAGATGCCAAATATCTTTATGATTGGGCAAATGAATGGGTATTGGTAAACGATCAAACTGTTAAGTTCAAAGGTACTCCGGTAGTCATTTTTGGTAGTTATGATTTTGATGCACCCAAACCCTGGTATCAATTAGTAAGTAATCCGAAAGCATTAGATATATCAGAAGCTGCTATCGAAAAAGAAGTACAGCCATTTCTATCCAAAATACTAGCTGAACAGAAAAAAAGAGAAGGTTCTGAATAAACAAAATTATACGTTTATTAGAGGAGATTTGTTCGGGACATGTTCTATACATGTTCGGGGTTGTACTACCCCTCATGGTACTTTTACCGAACAAAGTAGGAACAAATACAAAACGAAACTAAAAGTTAGTCGTGATATAATCCTTTTCTATCTCAATACTTTATTCTGGGATAAAAAAACTAAATTCTAATAGCTGAATTCTACCCACATCCTTTGTATCTTTGTATCGCAAAAAATGAAGAATGGAATCAATCATAGATAACAATTTACCTGTTGGTAAGCCGAAATGGCTTAAAGTAAAACTACCTATCGGTCAAAAATACACGGAACTTCGTGGTCTGGTTGACAAATACAAACTCAACACTATTTGTGCTTCGGGCAGTTGCCCAAATATGGGGGAATGCTGGGGCGAAGGCACCGCAACCTTTATGATATTAGGAAATATCTGCACGCGTTCGTGTGGATTTTGTGGTGTAAAAACAGGTCGCCCGGAAACGGTAGATTGGGATGAACCCGAAAAAGTAGCGCGTTCCATCAAAATCATGAAAATAAAACACGCCGTTATTACCAGTGTTGACCGCGATGATTTAAAAGATATGGGTTCAATCATTTGGTTGGAAACCGTTCAAGCCATTCGACGAATGAACCCGGAAACGACTTTAGAAACTCTGATTCCCGATTTTCAAGGTGTTGAAAGAATCATCGACAGAATTGTAGAAGCTAATCCTGAAGTCGTATCGCACAACGTAGAAACCGTTCGTCGTTTAACGCGTGAAGTTCGTATTCAGGCAAAATATGACAGAAGCTTGGCGGTTTTAAAATACCTCAAAGATCAAGGAATCCGCAGAACAAAATCGGGCATCATGCTTGGTCTTGGCGAAACCGAAGAAGAAGTGATACAAACCATGCGCAATTTACGCGATCAAAATGTTGACATAGTTACCATTGGTCAGTATTTGCAGCCGAGTAAAAAGCATTTGCCGGTAAAAGAATTCATTACTCCAGAACAGTTCGAGAAATACGAAAAACTGGGCAAAGAAATGGGATTCCGTCATGTAGAAAGTGGTCCGTTAGTAAGGTCTAGTTATCATGCAGAGAAACATATTTTATAAAAAGGTTATGAGTTTATGAGGTTTAAAAGTTTATCAAAAGCCTTACTTATAAACCCATAACCTCATAAACCTCATACACAATACATGAAAACTCGAATTGCCATCAACGGTTTTGGAAGAATTGGACGTAATTTATTCCGTCTTCTTTTAAATCATCCTTCTATTGAAGTCGTTGCCATCAACGACATTGCCGATAACAGAACGATGGCGCATTTGATAAAGTACGATAGTATTCACGGTGTTTTGTCTTTTGAAGTTTCCTTTGATGAACAATCGATAATCGTAGATGGAAAGCACTATTTGTTTTTTCACGAAAGTGAAATCTCAAACCTTACATGGGATAACATTGATTTTGTAATAGAAAGTACTGGTAAATACAGCACTTTTGAAGACATCAATAAACACACTCTAGCTGGAGCCAAAAAAGTAATTCTCTCCGCTCCATCTGAAGTTCCGGAAATAAAAACCATCGTTCTTGGCGTTAATGAAAACATTCTGGACGGAACCGAAAATATAGTTTCTAACGCCAGTTGTACAACCAACAATGCTGCGCCAATGATAAAAATCATTAACGAACTATGCGGCATTGAACAAGCGTATATCACAACCGTACATTCCTATACCACTGACCAAAGTTTACACGATCAACCGCATAAAGATTTGCGTCGGGCGCGCGGTGCAAGTCAAAGTATTGTTCCAACGACAACGGGTGCGGCAAAAGCCCTGACCAAAATTTTCCCTGAAATGGAAGGAAAAATTGGGGGTAGCGGAATTCGCGTTCCTGTTCCTGATGGTTCTTTGACCGATATTACTTGTTATGTAAAAAAAGAAGTTACCATTACCGAAATCAATGCTGCCTTTAAAAAAGCATCACAAACTTCACTCAAAGGAATTCTTGATTATACCGAAGACCCGATAGTTTCAGTTGATATTATTGGCAATAAAAACTCTTGCCTTATTGATGCTCAACTGACTTCAGTTATAGGAAAAATGGTCAAAGTTGTTGGTTGGTATGATAACGAAATTGGTTATTCTTCCCGAATAATTGACTTAATACTTTTGTTAAAGAGATAATTTCCCTACATTTAACATCCCTAATTTTTATTGGCGCAACTAAATGAAATGGATTTTAATTTTCATCTTTATTCCAATTGTCTTTTTTGGGCAAAAAATGTCAACAAAAAAAATTGACAGCACTGCTTATTATATCCAGTTAGCTACCTTCAACAAAAAGACGAATAATTACAAATCATCATTAGCTTTTTCTCAAAAAGCCTATAATTACGCCAAACTTCATAATAGTATTAAAGGTAAAGCTAACGCACTATTTTCGTTTGGTTCAACCTATTTTGAATTAAAGAAATTTAATGATGCTTTAGAATCTTTTACAAATAGCGCCGAATTATACGGCCAACTTTTACCATCAACGGATTATGCTTTTTGTTATTACAACATTGGGCTTTGCTATATGAGTTTGGAAGAATTTGACAAAGCCGAAGACAGTTTTGACAAATCAAAATCTATTTATGATTTATTGAAAATTGATGCTTCACCTTTTATGAATTTACAAAAAGGTATTTTATATAAGAATAATGGCAAGACAGAATTGGCTTCGAAGTTATTTAATGAAATCATTTCAAAAGACGATACAAAAGATGTTTTTAAAACCAAAGCTGAGGCCTTATATCAACTGGGAACGATTGAACAAAAACTAAATCATTACAATTTAAGTGTAAATTATCTCAACAGAGCATTGCAGTTAAGTACACAAGATAAAAATTTAGACCAAAAAGCAAGAATCTTATTGGATTTAAGCAAGTCATATGAAAAACTTCTTGATTTGAAGCACTCGTATTCTTATTTGAAAGCGCATCTGGAATTAAAAGACAGTCTTTCGCATTTGAATAGTAAAAAATTAAATGCCACTGATTATGTAAGTTTTAAGGAAAGTGAGCGAATGAAAGCCATTGATCAAATGACTAAAGAATATGATGCACAACAAAAAACCAATAAATTTGCCAAGCTTATCAGTATTTTGGCTATTGCATTGATTACGATTTTGTCTCTTTTGAGTTTGTCTTTGTATAAAAATAACATCATCAGAACACAATCTAACAATATTTTAAAAGAAAAAAATTTCGAATTACAAATTGCAAAAGACAATGCTGAAAAAGCATCAAAAGCAAGAGCCGAGTTTTTATCAACCGTAAGCCATGAACTTCGAACGCCGCTGAATGCCATCAACGGAATAACGCATTTATTGATTGAAGATAATCCGAGACAAAATCAGTTACACTACTTAAATTCATTGAAGTTTTCAGGAAATTATCTATTGACATTCATCAATGAAATTTTGGAAATCAACCGTATCGAATCCAATACTATTGAAATCGAATACATCGATTTTGATATCAAACAATTGCTGCTCGACATTCAAAACTCGATGCTCGAAATCGCTTCCAAAAATAATAACAAATTCACTTTAGAAATAGATCCAAATGTTCCCCAAGTACTACTTGGGGACCCAACGAAGTTGTCACAAATATTCATCAACTTAATCAATAACGCACTGAAATTTACCAAAAATGGCGAAGTAAAAGTAGTTGCCAAATTAATTGAAACTGGTGAAGATTACTCAAGGATAAATTTTGCTGTAAGCGATACCGGAATTGGAATTCCGCAGGATAAACAAGAAACCATTTTTGAAAGCTTTTCACAAGGTTCTATTGAAATCAACAGAAAATATGGCGGAACAGGTTTGGGCTTAACCATCGTTAAAAAAGTGGTTGACTTATTAGGTGGAGATATAACTTTGATAAGCGAAGTTGGCATTGGAACTACTTTTGATTTTGAATTAAATCTACTGCATGGAACCAAAGAAGTTTTAGTTGAAAAAGATAAATTATATTCAGACGATATCTTGGTTGGCAAAAAGATTTTGGTAGTAGAAGACAATAAAATCAACCAAATGGTAACCAAAAAAATGCTCGAGAAAAAAGAGATTATATGTCAAATTATTGACAATGGTGAAGAAGCTGTAGAAGTGCTCTGCAAGGAAAATGATTTCGATTTAGTCTTGATGGATGTCCATTTACCGGGTATAAATGGTACTATTGCCACTCAAAAAATTCGGGAATATGACACTAAAAAACCTATCATTGCCTTGACAGCCATTTCACTGAATGAAAACAGAGAAATGCTATTATCCTTTGGTATGACCGACGTAATCACCAAACCTTTTGAACCTGAAAATTTCTATAGAATTATTGCCGCGAATTTGAGTTAGAACTGTAGAATTAATTCCTTAATTAATTTTCTAACATGTGGTTCTGCTTTTGCGGCTGCTTTTAAAACTTCATCGTGGCTTACTTCTTCCATCGCTGATTCAACATCACCCATATCGGTAATTACAGATAGTCCAAAGCATTCGATTCCCATATGTCGAGCTACAATGACTTCAGGAACGGTTGACATTCCAACACAATCGGCACCAAGAATTTTTACCATTTTATATTCTGCAAAAGTTTCAAATGTTGGGCCTTGCAAACCAAGATAAACGCCGTCATGAACTGTAATGTTATTTTCAACAGCTATCGCTTTTGCTTTTTTAATCATCGCTTTATTGTAAGCTTCATTCATATTCAAAAACCGTGGACCAAAACGCTCCTCATTTTTTCCATGTAACGGATGCTCCGGGAAAAAATTAATATGATCCTTAATAACTACAACTGAACCTACTTCATAATCAGAATTTACGCCACCGGAAGCATTAGAAACCACCAATTTGGTAACACCAAGATATTTCATCACGCGAACAGGAAACGTTACTTGTTTCATGTCATAGCCTTCATAAAAATGAAAACGCCCTTGCATTGCCATAACTTTTTTATCGCCTATAGTTCCGAAAACAAGTGCTCCTTTATGCCCTTGAACCGTTGACACCGGGAAATTTGGAATTTCATTATACGGTAAAGTAAATTCAATATTGATATCGTCAGTAAAACTTCCTAATCCAGAGCCTAAAATAACACCGTATTCTGGCGTGAAATTGGTTTTATTCTTAATATAATTAACGGTTTCTTGTACAAGTTCCCACATAGTTTAAAATGATTTGATCAAAAGTATCTTGATTACTCACAAACTTACTTTTAATTGGTAAATAATATAATTGTGTTTTAAAAATTTTAGCCTTCAAACGTACAAAATCTTTTTCAGTTGTGATGATGATTTTGTCCTTGGCTTGGCTTTTTATGGATAAAATATCGCTTTCACTAAAATGATGATGGTCAGGAAATGTCATAATTTCATCAGTATCAGCTTGTAAAAAATCGAAAAAAGGTTTTGGTTTGGCAATTCCGGCTAGCAAAATTTTTTGTGTTGATTTTATTTCGCTAACGGATAAACTTTCGTTATCGTTATATACTTTATCATCGTAAGCAACAGTGCTAAAAAAGATTTCCTCTTTATTGTCATTTCGACAAAGGAGGAATCTCATCAACTTTTCTCTAATCCTCCCCTGTTCCAGTTCAGTAATGTTCGGCGGACATTTGGTAACTATAATTAAGTTGGCTCTTTGGGCTCCGTTTCTGCTTTCGCGAAGGTTTCCTGTTGGTAACATAAAATCATCGCAAAACAAATCGTCATAAGCTGTCAAAAGAATATAAAATCCTGCTTTCACTTTGCGATGCTGAAAAGCATCATCCAGCAAAATAATTTCCGGTTTTTCTTTTTGACTCAATAATTGTTCAATTCCGTCTCGTCTGTCAGCATCAACAGCAACCTGGATATTTGGAAATTTTTTAAAATACTGAAAAGGTTCATCGCCAAGAATCTCAGCATTTGAAGAAGCATCTGCCAAAACAAAACCTTCTGATTTTCTTTTATAACCGCGACTTAAGGTTGCTACTTTATATTTTGGCGTAAGCAACCGAATTAAATACTCAATTTGTGGTGTTTTTCCGGTGCCGCCAACACTCAAATTACCAACGGCAATAACAGGAATATCGAAAGAATAAGATTTTAGAATACCTTTATCAAAAAGATAATTTCTTAAAGAAGTGATAAAACCATACAATATGGCAAAAGGAAAGAGTAATTTTCGCAACAAAATCATACTACGAAAGTAACGATTTTTTATATTTGAATGAAATTATTCGATTTACCTAATACAAATGAAACCCAAATTACTAAAAATCGTATTCGTTTTACTGCTGATTTCTCCTTTTGCTTTTTCGCAGGAAGCCGACAATGTTCCTATTCTGAAAATAATTTTTACCAAATACTATAAAGACGAAAAAGTAATTGCTAAAGGCAGATTACAGCTTCTTAGTTTTTATTGTAAAAAAGCACCCAATAACGAGGAAGTTCTCGAAGTAATTTCAAAAAGTGACTTACTAAAAAAGAATGCAGATGAGATTAAAAAACAAATCGTCATAGGTATAGATGAAGATTGGGCTGCTACTTACAACGTTTTGTTTGACAATCAAAATCAGTACTTGAAAAGCAAGGTTAACAGTTGTTTATCTTTGGAAGAATTTCAAGAAGCTTATGCCAAACATGGCGAAAACAATCAACGTTTGATGATTATCAGCAAACCAATATATTTTGGTAGTGGAAATAATGCTCTAGTAAAAGTTGCATTCTACCGAAGTATTGAACACAATAGCGGCAGCTATTTATTGCTCGAAAAAGTAAATGGTGTTTGGATGATTAAAGACTATTTAAACCAATGGGCGACGTAATATGAAAATAAAAGAAATACTTTCTGTTCTCGAAGAAATGGCGCCTTTAGCTTACGCCGAAGATTTTGACAACGTTGGTTTACTCGTTGGCGATGCTAATGCTGAAACTACCGGAATCTTGGTTTGCCACGATGCTTTAGAAGGCGTAATTGACGAAGCTATTGCCAAAAAATGCAACTTGGTTGTTTGCTTCCATCCTATCATTTTCTCAGGTTTGAAAAAAATAACGGGTAAGAATTATGTGGAGCGTTCTGTTCTCAAAGCCATCAAAAATGACATTGCCATTTATGCCGTTCATACGGCGCTGGACAATCACAAAGACGGTGTCAACAAAATCTTCTCTGATGCATTAGGTTTGATTAACACAAAGATTTTAGTTCCAAAACAAAACTTCATACAAAAATTAGTTACCTATACTGTTCCGGAAAATGCTGAAACATTACGCAAGGCCTTGTTTGCTATTGGTGCAGGAACGATTGGAAATTATGATAATTGCAGTTTCAATTCGGAAGGTTTCAGCACCTATCTGGGAAATGAAAACAGCAATCCAACAGTTGGAAACAAAGGTGAATTAACCCTAACAAATGAAATCAAAATTGAAGTTGTTTTCGAAAAACATCTGCAAAGCAAAATCCTAAAAGCCTTGTTTTCCAATCATGTGTATGAAGAAGTAGCTTATGAAATTTACGACTTGCAAAATTCTCATCAAAATATAGGTATAGGAATGATTGGCGAACTCAAAAATCCAATGAAAGAAACCGATTTTTTAATCTTTGTGAAAGACAAAATGCAGTGCGGGGGAATTCGTCATAGCGCTTTGCTCGGAAAATCGATTCAGAAGGTTGCTTTGCTTGGCGGTTCGGGCAGTTTTGCTATTAAGAACGCTATTCAGGCAAATGCAGATGTTTTTTTAACTTCCGATTTGAAGTATCACAACTTTTATGAAGCTGAAAATCAACTGCTTTTAGCCGACATCGGACACTTTGAAAGTGAAAGATTTACAAAAAATTATATTGTTGATTTTCTTAAGAAAAAAATCCCTAATTTTGCAGTCAATTTTTCGGAAGAAAATACAAATCCAGTTAAGTACTTATAAAATATGGCAGCTACAAAAGAACTAAATGTTGAAGACAAGTTAAGAGCTATTTATGACCTTCAAATCATAGATACAAGAATTGATGAAATCAGAAATGTAAGAGGCGAATTGCCTTTAGAAGTGGAAGATTTAGAAGATGAAGTTACTGGTTTAAGCACTCGTTTAGATAAATTAAAAAGTGATTTAGTTTCTATTGAAGAACAAATCAAAACCAAAAAAAATGCAATTGACGAACATCAAACAGCAATAAAAAAATACACAACTCAACAAAAAGATGTTCGTAATAATAGAGAATTCAACTCATTGACTAAAGAAGTAGAATTTCAGGAATTAGAGATTCAATTGGCTGAAAAACAAATCAAAGAATTGAAAGCTTCTATCGAGCACAAAAAAGAAGTGATTACAAACTCTAAAGAAAAATTAGACCAAAAATCAACGCATTTAAAACATAAAAAAGCAGAATTGAGCGATATCATGGCAGAAACTCAAAAAGAGGAAGCCTTTTTAATCGAAAAATCAGCTGAATATGAGTCATTAATCGAAGAAAGATTATTGGCGGCTTACAAAAGAATTCGTTCTAGTGTTCGTAACGGTTTAGCAGTTGTATCAATTGAGCGTGGCGCTTCTGCTGGTTCATTCTTTACAATTCCACCACAAACACAAGTGGAAATCGCTGCCAGAAAAAAAATCATCACTGATGAGCACTCAGGAAGAATTTTAGTTGATGCTTCTTTAGCAGAAGAAGAAAGAGAAAAAATGCAAAAATTATTTGCTCACCTATAATATACTAATCCCGATTTATTCGGGATTTTTTTATGAAAAAAATTCAATACTTAATTCTCACAAAATCAATTGGGATCTATCTCAACGCATTGAGCTATATCAATTTGGAAGGAGCTAAAAACAAAGCCTATAAACTTTTTAGTCAACCCAGAAAAGGTCGATTAAATAAAAACCATTTACCTAGCACACTACAAAGTGCAATGTTAGAAACCTTTCAGTATAATAATGAAAAATTCCAAGCCTACATTTGGTACGGTAGTGAGGAAATAATTCTATTAGTTCATGGTTGGGAAAGCAATGCTTCACGCTGGAAAAAATTATTAAACCATCTGAAACCTTTGGGCAAAACCATTATCGCTATTGATGGTCCGGCACACGGCATGAGCGAAGGCACCGAATTCAACGCTCCAAAATATGCCGAATATATCAATGTGCTAACGCAAAAATACCAACCAAAAACTGTAATTGGCCACTCGGTTGGCGGAGCGGCAATTTCTTTTTACCTCAACAAATACAAAAATCCACCAATCGAAAAAGTAATCCTTCTTGGCGCACCATCCGATTTTAAAATTTTGAGTGATAATTTTATAAAACTCCTGGGGTTAAACAATAAAATTAAATCCCAATTAGAGGATTATTATTTTCAAAAATTCAACATTCATATCGATGATTTTTCGGGTCATAAATTTGCCAAAAACTTTACTCAAAAAGCTTTCATCGCCCATGACACCGAAGATAAGGTCGTACTTGTTGACGAAGGTCGCAAATATGCAAGCGCATGGGAAAATGCCATCTATATCGAAACAAAAGGTTTGGGACACAGCCTGCATGATGCCAATTTGTATCAAAAAATAATTGAATTTATTTAGGAGCTAAAGTCTTGGACTTTCTTGGTTTCCATACCTACCTACCGGCAGGCAGGTTCCCACTATGCGCTCTACTCCGTCTGCCGGCCGGCAGGCAGGTGCCACTTCAAATGCGCGGCATTCCCCGAACTCATATAACAAATATAAATAATGTGAGGTAATCGGGGCTAGATAGGAATTGTCGTGTGTTTCAGTCATCCTAAAAATCTGAAAATCAACACAACTTAAAAGGCAACTTTACTTTTTTACCATTTCTGTAAAAAAAATACATTTCGACAATAAAAATTTCCTATTTTTAACAAAATCATTACTAATTATTCCTAATCATGAAAATAGATAAAATACAAGCACTTCGTGGTCCCAATATATGGAGTGTTCAACGTAAAAAATTAATCCAAATGCGTCTCGATTTGGAAGAAATGGAACAATTTCCAACCAATAAAATTGATGGTTTTCGTGAAAGGATAGAAGCTATGTTTCCAACAATGATTGAGCATCGCTGCTCTGAAGGTGTTCGCGGCGGGTTCTTTTCTCGAATAGAACGTGGCACCTGGATGGGACATGTAATTGAACATATCGCTTTAGAGATTCAAACTCTTGCCGGTATGGAAACTGGTTTCGGGAGAACCCGCGAAACCAAAACACCCGGAATATATAATGTAGTTTTTAGTTATACCGAAGAAAATGTTGGAATGTTTGCAGCCGAAAGTTCAGTAGCAATTGCGGAAGCTTTAATTGCCGGAACGCCTTATGACCTCGAAGCTGATATTCAGAAAATGCGTGAAATTAGAGAGCGCGTTCGTCTTGGTCCATCAACAGGAAGTATTGTTGAAGATGCAGTTTCTCGTGATATTCCGTGGATTCGATTAGGAACAAATTCATTAGTACAATTAGGTTATGGTATTAATCAAATGCGTTTTCAGGCAACTATTACCTGTAAAACAAGTAGCATTGCCGTAGATATTGCGTGCAACAAAGAACAAACTAAAAAAATGCTCGATGCTGCGTCGATTCCCGTTGCCAATGGCGGAATTTGTGTAGATGAAGAGGATTTAGACGATGTTATCAAAAAAATTGGTTATCCAATTGTATTAAAACCATTGGATGGAAATCACGGAAAAGGTGCTTCTATCAATGTAAAAACAAGAGAAGAAGCTGTAGAAGGTTTGGCTTACGCCAAAAAATATAGCCACAGAGTTATTGTCGAAAAATTTATTACCGGTCATGACTTTAGAGTTTTAGTTATCGACAACAAATTAGTTGCCGCGGCTAAACGTGAACCAGCGCATGTTAAAGGTGATGGAAAACAAACCATCCAACAATTAATTGAAGAAACGAATAAAGATCCACGTCGTGGTTATGGTCATGAAAATGTTTTGACCCAAATTGATGTAGATAGAGATACAACTGATTTATTAGAAAAATTAAATTATACTTTAGAAACAGTTCCTGAAAAAGGAGAAATTGTTTATCTTAAATCAACAGCCAACTTAAGCACTGGCGGAACTTCTATTGATGTAACTGATATGATGCATCCCGAGAATATTTTCCTTTGCGAAAGAATTTCTCGTGTTATTGGATTGGACATTTGTGGTGTTGATATCATGGCGGAAAATCTAACCCAACCTTTGAAAGAAAACGGCGGTTGCATTCTCGAAGTTAACGC
>JAYTGH010000321.1:0-1765 GCA_043733645.1 Flavobacterium sp.
AATCCATTCGGCTCTTTCGTGTTTGGCAATGATTAATTGGGCTATTCTTTCGCCGTTTTCTACGACAAAATTTTCATTGGATAAATTTACTAAAATCACACCAATTTCGCCGCGATAATCAGCATCAACTGTTCCCGGAGAATTTAGAACGGTTATTCCTTTTTTGGCAGCCAATCCGCTTCTTGGACGAACTTGCGCTTCATAGCCAATTGGTAATTCAATAAAAAGTCCCGTTTTTACAATCGCTCTTTCTAAAGGTTTTAGTTCTATTGGTTCTACAAGATTTGCTCTTAAATCCATTCCGGCTGAGGCAATGGTTTCATAATTAGGCAAATCGTGTTGTGATTTATTGATGATTTTTATGGTCATTTTATTTGTCATTGCGAGGAACGAAGACACTCGAGCGCAGCGAACTGAGCGCAAGCTAATCTCGTAACTCTAATTTATTTACGTTTTATGATTCGAAGTAATGTTTCTTTTTCACTGTAATAGATGAAATATAAAAATACGACTAACAAACCGAATTTCACCAAATAATTTTCTCTAAGAATTGGAATATAAAAAGATATCGCGGAGAACAAAATTGTTAAACCCAAATAGCTGAAAATCTTATTAAAGTCATACGGTATCGGATAATGATATTGTCCCCATTTGTAGGAGATAATCATCATACTTCCATAAGCGGCAATCGTTGCAATGGCTGAACCATAATAACTCATTGACGGAATTAAAAGCCAATTCAGAATCAAAGTTATGGCAGCACCAACTAATGAAATATAAGCACCAATTCTGGTCTTATCTATCAGTTTGTACCAAACAGAAAGATTGGTATAAATTCCGAGGAAAAAGTTTGCCAAAACAATCAGCGGCACTACTTTCATCGCATCCCAATAGGATGGATTTGGCACTAAATAGTGCTTTAAAAAATCGGCGAAAACAATCACAAACAAACAGATAAACGAACCGAAAATCACAAAATATTTGGTGATAGTCGCATAGGTTTGTTGTGCATTTTCATTACTGGCATGACTAAAGAAAAACGGTTCGATGCCCAAAGTATATGCTGTTCTGAACAATACCATAAACATTCCGATTTTATAGCAGGCAGAATATGCGCCGATTTCTGATAAGGGAACATGCATCCAATCTAAAAGTATTTTATCAAAATGTTCGTTGATCGCAAAAGCAATTCCGGCAAACAGGATTGGTAATCCATACGTCATCATTTTTTTCCAAAGAACTGTATCAAACTTCCAGGAAATGCTGGTGTAATTTGGAATTAAAACCACCAAGGTAACGAAACTTGCAACCAAATTAGAAATGAAAATGTAACCTATCTGAAAGTTTTCGAAGTAGATGGTACTTAAAAAACCATTCGGATTATTGGCAACTAATTTTGGTAAAAATGCCAGAAAGAAAACGTTCAACAATAGGTTTATAGAAACGTTTGTCATTTTTATGGCGGCGTATTTCATTGGTTTTTTCTCGGCACGAAGCTTCGAAAATGGAATTATCGCCAGAGCATCAAGCGTTAAAATCCAGATGGTATAAGTGATGTATTCGACACTGATATCTGACCAGCCAGCCAAAGTATGTCTGAATAACAACGCTACAACTAAAAATCCTAAAGTTGACCAAAACAATGAAACTGTCGAAGTTGAAATGACATTTTTCTTGTTGTCTTCTGAATTGTAAAATCTAAAAAAAGACGTTTCCATTCCGTAAGCCAAAACTACATTGAAGAAAACAAGATACGCAAAAATAA
>JAYTGH010000322.1:0-5216 GCA_043733645.1 Flavobacterium sp.
ACAAGTTGTAGCGGTATTGGTGGCTATTACACTATAAACGCCTGGGATACTTGTAGTGAAAGTCGATACATTTCCGGGATTGGTAGCTCCTGATGGAACCGTCCACACATAACTATACGTTCCTGCCGGTGTTGGCGTAGCCGTTACTGTAGCCAGTGTGCCTGAACATACTGGAGGGCTGGTTACTGTTACTGTTGGTACCGGATTGATAGTTATAGTTACAGCTGCAGTGTCTGTTGCACATAAAGCAGAAGAAACAGTGTATGTAAACACATAAGGACTTCCTGCCAAAGTCATTGTTGACACATCAACAGTTCCTTGGGAGCCATTACTTGTGGTAATTGGGCCTGTCCAAACACCTGTATTGTCTGGAGTTCCGCCTAACAAGTTAAATAAATCGAATGGAGAAGTAGAAGAAACCTGATCTATACATATTCCTCTATTGCCATCATTACCTGCATCATTTGGCTCATAAATATTAACTAAAACATCAAGTCTTTCTGTACTTTCACAAGGCGGATCAACTGTAGTTGCATAATAATGTTGACCATTTATAAGTGGAGTTGATGGATCTAGAGGAATTCCAAAAGTAGATGTTAAATACCAATTATTATTGCCTGAAGCCACTAAATCATTTACCGTAGGTGGATTATTATTACAAAACTCTTGAACCGCAGGCCCGGTAGGGACCGGAACAATTCCAACATTTACAAACAACTGAAGTCTTGACGTTTCACATCCTGTAGAAGGATTAGTTTGACTAATATAATAGATTGTATTATCTGACAAAACCGCAGTAGGTAATAGGGCGGTTCCTCCTGTTGGTGTGGTATACCATCTTAAACCATTACCAGATATCACGAATTGAGGATTGGATGGAGTAGCTTGACTTGCAGTGGTTACACAAACACCTTGAAAATTTGCTCCAGTAGGCGTAGAATAAATTGTAACCACAACACTTTGCCTTGTTCCGCACGCCCCAGTATTATCATCTGCAAAATAATCTTCCCCGTTTGTTAAACTAGTAGAATTTGCTAATGCAGCTCCTCCAGTAGCATTAGCATACCATTTAATCCCACCACCATTATTCGTAGCAACAAGACTAGCTATAGTAGGAGATTGCGTATCACAAAAAGACTGTGTGGCATTTGTTACGGTAGGACATTGAGAATATACAGAATTATTATATCCAAAAAGGGATGCTAATAAAAAAAAATAAAAAAAATAATTTTTAACAAGAGTAGTGATTCTCATAAGCAATTCAATTTTAAACAATTCCTCACTGGTCGAGACTGCGTCATATATCCATCATTTTGATAAAAATGATTTAATCTGATATTTTAAACAGATTCACCAAAGCAAAAAAAAGCTTCCACTATATTACTCATTATAATAATTAGAGGGTTTGACTTATTAAAATGTTATAAACAAATTAATCAACATTATTAACAATAATAAATCAAAACCTAATTCCTTTATCTTATTGAAATAAAACATTTTATATGTTCTAAAAAAATAAATTTTGAGTTATCAATAATTTTGATTGCCATTTGAAAATAAAAAATTGTTAATAAGTTTACATTAATTTATAAACCTATTAACAACTTAATGTTAAATAAAATGAATTTAAAAATTTATCGTTTGAATCTCTTTTGTTATTAATTCTAGTTCAGAAATAATCTCATCTATAATTTCTTTTACCGATTTAATTTCGTGAATTAGTCCGGCAATTTGACCGATTTCTAATTCTCCTTCTATTAAATCTCCTTCAAACATTCCTTTTTTAGCTCTGGCCCTTCCTAAAAGTATTTTCAGTTCATCCGAAGTTGGACATTTTGCATACAATTCCTGAATATCATTAAAGAATTTATTCTTTATTAATCTAACTGGAGCCAATTCCTTCAATGTTAATTGCGTATCTCCTTCTTTCACATCAATTATGGTCTGCTTAAAACTATCATGAGCCGAACTTTCAAAAGATGCTGCAAATCGTGAACCCATCTGAACACCATCAGCACCTAATATCATAGCTGCCAACATTCCTTTTCCTGTGGCAATTCCACCTGCGGCAATCAATGGAATAGTAATGTTTTCTCTAACCATTGGAATTAAAGTAAGTGTTGTTGTCTCTTCTCTCCCATTATGTCCACCAGCTTCAAAACCTTCGGCAACAACAGCATCAACACCAGCTTCTTGGGCTTTTAAGGCAAATTTCGAACTACTCACAACATGAACAACAGTTATTCCTCTTTCCTTTAAATAACTGGTCCAGGTTTTTGGATTTCCTGCCGAGGTGAAAACAATTTTTACTTCTTCTTCAATGATAATCTGAATGATTTCCTCAATATTTGGATACAGCATCGGAACGTTGACTCCAAATGGTTTGTCTGTAACATTTTTGCATTTTTGAATATGCTCACGCAAAACTTTGGGGTACATCGAACCTGCTCCAATTAATCCTAAACCACCAGCATTACTGACTGCACTTGCTAATTTATAACCGCTGTTCCAAATCATTCCTCCTTGAATAATTGGATATTTTATATTGAAAAGTTGAGTGATTTTATTCATTTATGCTGAATTGAGTTCAGTATTAATTTTTAATGATTTTTCCGGATTGAATAAAGGAATTGCTCTCTATTTTATAATAGTAAATACCAGATTTTAAATTATCTAAAGAAATTGATGTTTCAGTCTTCGTAATGGATTTTTCAAAAACATTTTGGCCTAAAGTTGTATATAAAGTTACTTTGGCATCTTGATATTCATTTGGAAAAGAAATAAATAAATTATTCTTTGCTGGATTTGGATAGACTAAAAATTTCGCTTTTGAACTATCCCCAATTGAAAGTTGGACAGCAAGCAATGCAGCATAAAAATCTGGAATACCATAGCCAAATTGATTATCAGGATTTGCATATCTATCAGCCGATTGTTTTACAATATCAATTACCGCCTGATTTGTCAATCCGGGAACAACCTGCCAAAAACTGGCTATCATTCCCGCCATAATTGGGCAAGAAAAAGAAGTTCCGCTTGCAGTTTGAATAGTACCGCTTGTATTAGCGACAACAGAAGCCTGTCCTTGTGCCATAAGATCTGGTTTAATTCTTCCGTCAAATGATGGGCCAACTGAACTAAAACTGGCATAAGTCTCATCCGATTTTACAGCTCCAATAGCCAAAACATTAGTAGCTTCAGCCGGAACACCAATATGATTTAATGGTTCAGGACTTCCACCAGAATTCCCTGCACTGGCAACAACTATCATTCCTTTGCTAAAAGCAATATTCGCTCCTTTTGAAGCAAAAGCTTCGTCACCAGTAAATTCATCATAAGCATGTCCATAATTTGGATTATCAAACTCATAATAGCCCAATGATGTAGAAATAATATCTGCTCCTAGCCTATCCGCTTCTTCTGCTGCTTCAACCCAATAACTTTCTTCTACAGGATTTTCCTGAGTAACATCTTCAGTAACAAATAAATAATATTGAGCATCGGGTGCAGTTCCCACTAACTGACCATCAACATAACCTCCCATACAGGAAAGTGTCAGCGTTCCGTGGTTATGCAACGAATAAACATCTGTACTTTGACTTACGTAATTGTAGCCTCCCAAAATTTGGTTATTATCAAACAACCTTTGGAAAGGAGAAGTTGAATTAACATTTATAAACCCAGAATCCAACACAGCTATTATTTTACCTACTCCTGTATAACCTGCCTGATGCAGTAGATGCCCATTGAGCATTTGGATTTGATTAGCTGAATTTCCGTAATTAAAATTGGCCTGAACATCCATTTGTTTGTTGACCGGAATGATGGTTATTGGAGTTGGCCTTTTCGAATTTAAAGAAGCATCTGCAAAGTGAACATGATTTACAAAAGACAACAATGTTAACGTATTAATATCATCAACGCTTCCGCGAATATGAAGGCAGTTTAACCATTTCGATTTTGCCATAACGGTAATTCCGTTAGCGGCAGTAATTTCGTCAATATAAGGTTGATGTATTGGCACATCATTTTCACTTAATGCAATTCCCTGACTGTCTCTTCTGTCTAAAGCTCTTTGGGTAAGAAAATTTAAAGGTGTATTTAATTGAGTTGCTGCATCAGGTTTATCATTAAAATAAACCCAGGCATCTTCTTGAGAATATCCATAAAAACTTAAAAGAAAAATGGCGATAAGGAAAACTTTTTTCATAGCATTGATTCGTTGGAGAATGCTAATTTAGGAAATTACTCCTGAACCAACTAATTCGTCATCAATATTCCAAGCAACAAATTGACCTTCGGTAATCGCAGATTGTGGTTCGTCAAACGAAACATATAATCCGCTTTCAAATTGATACAAAGTCGCTTTCTGCAAAGCCTGACGATAACGAATACGCGCCATTACATCAAGAGTTTCTCCATTTTTAAGCATTAAATCTTCCCGTATCCAATGAATTTCTGAAGGTTGCACCCTCAATGTTTTTTTGAATAAACCCTGATGATTTGCACCTTGTCCGGTATAAATCGCATTTGATTTCACATCGGTAGCAATAATGAAAAGTGCTTCTTTTGTTCCTCCAACATTTAATCCTTTTCGTTGCCCGATAGTGAAATAATGTGCACCTTGATGTTTACCTACTACTTTACCATTTTCTGGCGAATACGAAATTCCTTTTGACTCAAAAGCCAATCGCTCTTCCAACGAACTGAAAATTGGTTGCTCTTGATTATATATTGGATTATCAGCATCAATTTCATAAATCAGACCTTCTTTGGGTTGCAATTGTTGTTGCAAAAATTCAGGCAAACGAACTTTTCCAATAAAACACAAACCTTGTGAATCTTTCTTTTCAGCTGTAACCAAATCCAATTTTGTAGCTATTTCTCGAACTTCAGGTTTGGTCAATTCTCCAATGGGAAATAAAGATTTAGCTAACTGTTCCTGCGATAACTGACAAAGAAAATAAGATTGATCTTTGTTGCCATCTTTCCCTGCTAGAAGTTGGTATACTGCCTTTCCATTAATATCAATTTCTCCTTTTCTGCAATAATGTCCGGTTCCTACATAATCTGCGCCAAGCGATAAAGCGATTTTCATAAAAACATCAAACTTAATTTCGCGATTGCACAACACATCAGGATTTGGAGTTCGTCCTTGTTCGTATTCTTTGAACATATAGTCAACGATTTTTTCTTTGTATTGTTCGCTTAAATCG
>JAYTGH010000323.1:0-5210 GCA_043733645.1 Flavobacterium sp.
AGTTTTGTCAACTCGGTTGATAGTTTTGTCAACTCGGTTGATAGTTTTGTCAACTCGGTTGATACTTCTGCTAACTCATTTGATACTTCTTCCACCGTATTCGATACTTTTGCAAACTCATTTGATACTTCTGCCACCATATTCGATACTTTTGCCGCCGTATTTCATATTTTTAGCGAATGAAATGCTATTGGAAAGTGCAAAAGAAACTCAACAGAATGGAATGCAGAAAATGTTTGTAAAAAAACAGAACTCAAAACACCTGGCAGTAACAGCCGTTCTCGCAACCAGCCTACCGGCTGGCAAGTTGCGAATTTTGTGGTAAGTTCACGTTTACGTTTCGCAAGAATTTTTATCTTTAACGGAAAGTAAAAAATTCCGAACTTCGCAACTGACGAGAAGCGGCGGCATATTAGCAAACATTTTATTAAGCACCTGTAAAAATGGAAATAAACGATATCATACAAAATGAGTATTTTGACAAAATCATTTTAACATTAATTCCTCTTATTTTAAAAGGTCTTTTGGGAAAAGATTCTGAAGTAGAAAATACTAAGAAGTATATTCGAATTGCTGTAAATTACTTGTTGCCAATTGGAACCATCATTTGGATAAACTTGGATAAAAATATTGAGATAAATAAACTAACTGCAACTCTTATCGCTTTTAACTTTGCTTTACTAATATTCAATTATTGGCAACAACAAATAACAGATAATTACAAAATAGTACAAAAGTTTTCGGAAGTTGAAACTGATAAAATAAAGCAAATAAATCACGTAAACGAAGTACAAATAGAAAAAGTAAAAGCTATTAATGACAATCAGAAATATATTTTAGAAGAATTGTCCAAAATAAATGACCGAATAATAACTTACATAGGGAAAAAATAAAACGTTTGCTAACAGCCGTTTTTGTTGATTTGTTGATATTACGCCGTAACTTCCTTTATTTATTGGACTTGTGACTTCAACTAACTGTCAACAGGCTGTCAACAAAAAAATATCTGAATACAACGAAATATATTTTGTTGATAGCCTGTTGATGTTCTGTTGACCTGTAAAGTATTGTTTTCATTGACTTTTACCTTATTCGTCAACAAATCAACAATTATTTGATAAACTCTTCTTTCTTGAAAGTATAGAATCTCCCTTTTCGATTTTCAGTATAAACACTCCATTTTTTACCCACATTTGACAAGTCCAAAGTATATAAATTATAACTACTGTTTTTAGGCTCCAACTTAAAATTCTCTGTTATTATTTTTGAAACATAATTTTTACCTACTCTGATATTGGCAAGGTTTAATTGTTCGTGTAAATCTTTGGCAGTATAGTACAATTCATCTAATTCAAGAGTGCAGAACTGGTCAATTAAAAACTCTTCTATCTCCTTTTCGATAGATGTCCTGTTTCCACGAACTAAGATATCCAATGCTGGAGTATAAATCTGCTCTTTTGTAAACCACATTCTAGTTGTTCTTTGAGTTTGTATTTTCCTATGGGTTAAATAATATGTGAATGATGCGATTTCCTTTCTCATTTGCTCTAATAAATCCGGATTCTCTTTTACAAAAGAATTGACTTTAATTACCCAATATCGAATTTCTAAATCGTCAATCTTAATGAAGTTTTCTTCATTGTTGGAACATAGGATAAACTTACCGAAAAACTCGATTTCAGCCTTGTCAACTCCTTTGCCCTCCAACTTGTAATGATTAGAGGTTGAAAGATTTTTTATGCGCTCACTGTCTTCTTTTTTGTCCAGTAAAACTTCATCAACAGCTACAATCAATTTTCCCGCCCAATCGGAATTAAAACGGCTTCTAAAGTCCTCGTTCTTATTGATTGTCATATTACCCTCAAAAATCAATTTTAAGAGCTTTAGAAAGGTGCTTTTACCTGTGTTTCTCTCCACGCTTACCAAACACAATATTGGCAAGATTTGACTGGGGTACTTCCAAAGAATGGTTAAATAATCCAATCCTAATTCATACTGTTTTCCAAAAAGATGTTGCAAAAAGAATTTTATATTTTCCCAATTTCCTTTTTCACTCACAGAATAAGAAAGAGGTTCATATTTATTGTAAAAATTATTAATCTCTCTTTGGTAATTGATATGCGACGGGAATGTACAGAAAGTTTCATATTTTTTTATGACTTTCAAACTGTCTTTTCCAAAATCATCAATAATGGTGGCTTTATTCCATTTTATCAATGATTTCATATTGTCGCCACTCATTAGAGGACATAATACTTCCTTGAAATATTCTGTTCCGACACGGATATACTCTTTCATATTTCAAAAATTATTGATGCCATTTTTGAATGGTCAAAGTTAGCGACGTGCTTACTTTTCCTGATTGAGATTAAAACACCATGCAATTCAGAATCTTTTAATAAAACGCTATTGATGTTGTTGGATAATGATTTGAAATTGTGATTATCATAGCCTTTTATAAGTTGCCCGATTAATTCGCAGGATTCAATATATTTTCCAGTTACATAAACTAGAGTATTATCTCTATTATAATCCAATCGTAACCGTGCAAAATCGTTTTTTAAGACATTCAGATGACTTAAAGCATCTGAAATAAATGTTTGATTGTTGGCTTGCATAAGAAAGTGTTTTAAAGTTGACCAAACTGGTTTTTTTGATTCAATGATTTTAAAACCTCGCTTTTTTTATAGCGAACTTTATTTCCAATGCGATATGCAGGAATAATGTCTTTTTTTGTCCAGTCCCATAAAGTAACTAAACTAACCGAAAGAAGCTTTGCGGTTTCTTCTCTAGTGAGAAGTTGGTCTGTTTGCTCATTCAGTTGAAATGAGGCAGCATTGTTTTTTAACGCTAAAAGAACGCCGTCAATGATTTCATTTTTGAATTCTGTGGCATCGATGTTTTCAAGTTGTACTACGTTTTTCATATCCTATAAATTTTAAATTATAGGGCAAACTTAATTTCACTTAATACCTAGGGGTACGCCTATTGATTCCCCTGCTTAATTTCATTTAACAATGTCTTTACTTTTTCAGCGTGTTTATGGGAAGTGTACTTAAAGCCGTCTTCTTTGTTATTAGGATTCAAAACTCTTATATTTCCGCTTATGGCTCTATTTGTAGTTTTATTATTCGGGTCTTTCAATTGAATAATTGCAATGATTTTTGCCAAATTGGTTGGCGAAAGTTTTTTTATCTTTTCTAACTCAAAAAACCCGATTTCATTTAACATTGCGACTGAAAAAGGGAGTGAGATTGTTTTAGGATTGTAATTTTCAATTTCTTCAAAAAAGTCTATTTCAGTTTCATCCTTGATATAATTATCAGGATATAATTCTTTTGCAAGTGATACATATACATCTGTATTCTCAAATGAAATATTTCCATATTCTTTAATTGCAAAATCATTAAAATTATTTAACTTATAGTGCATTTCAAACAAACGGCTATGATTTTGAAATAATCTGCTTATCTCACTTACTGCTTTTAGCAAAGCAAAATCCTGAACCATTTTGGAAATATTATAATCCACAGGTTTTTCAGAAGATTGTATTTCATTATATAGAGGTACAATTTGTTTTGAGAAAATAAGATTTATTTGGTCATCTTCAAAATACGAGTGCCTATTATTGAAAAGGTAGAAAAGTCCTTTTATTTCTTTAAAATTAGATACTTCAATCTTTTTGTCGGGTAAAGTAGTACCTAAATATTCACTGATTTTATTAAAAATTAATCCAAAATTAATTTTATCGGTTTTACTTTTTATTAAATGTTGCTTTACTTTGAATTCAGTTTTTGAATAGTATTTCGAGTAATAGTACTCATAATCATTTTGGTAGTTGATAGTCATTTAAGATTTCTTTTTAATTATACTATCTCTTTTTAATAACCACATCAGTATTTAAAAGAGAATCATAGCAATATTATTGGCTTCCTTCAATTGCCTTAATCTAAATTAATCAAATTAAATAGAATTAAATATATTTACTTCCGATTAAAGATTTTGGGGAATTATCGGGGAATATTAAAATAAAAAATCTCCAAATCGTTTAAATTCAACGTTTTAGAGATTATTTGAGTGCGGGTAATAGGACTCGAACCTACACGCCTTGCGGCACCAGATCCTAAGTCTGGCATGTCTACCAATTTCACCATACCCGCAAAATTGTGAGTGCAAATATAAAGATAATTATGACCCGAGCAAAATAAATAATTTTTATTTTGGGAACTGGCGAAGCAATTAATAAATTATGAATTATGAATTTTTTTAAAAGTCTTTTTTAGTAAATTTGAATTAACTAATTACTAACTATATAATGGACAACATAAAAAATTACGTTCAACAAAACAAAGAACGTTTTATCAATGAATTAATCGAATTATTAAAAATTCCTTCTGTAAGTGCTGACAGCGCTTATGCTCATGATGTAATAGCTACTGCCGATGCGGTAAAAACTTCTCTCGAAAAAGCAGGTTGCAAGCATGTTGAAATTTGCGAAACACCGGGCTATCCGATTGTTTTTGGAGAACATATCATCGACAAAAACCTACCAACTGTTCTAGTTTACGGACATTATGATGTGCAGCCGCCAGACCCAATGGATTTATGGACTTCACCGCCATTCGAACCTGTAATTAAAGTTACTGAGATTCATCCTGAAGGTGCCATTTTTGCACGTGGTTCCTGTGATGACAAAGGTCAGATGTATATGCACGTAAAAGCATTTGAATATATGATTCAGAGCAATAGTTTGCCTTGCAACGTAAAGTTTATGATTGAAGGCGAAGAAGAAGTTGGGTCAAAAAGCTTGAGCTGGTTTGTAGAAAGAAATCAGGAAAAATTGAGCTGTGATGTGATTTTGATTTCTGATACCGGAATGATTTCTAACCAACAACCAAGTATTACAACCGGTTTACGGGGTTTGAGTTATGTGGAAGTTGAAGTTACTGGGCCAAATCGTGATTTACATTCGGGATTATACGGTGGAGCTGTTGCAAACCCTATAAATGTATTGACCAAAATGATTGCTTCGCTTCATGACGAAAATAATCATATTACGATTCCCGGATTTTATGATAAAGTAGAAGAATTGACTGCGGCCGAAAGAGCTGAAATGGCAAAAGCACCATTCAGTTTAGACAATTATAAAAAAGCGTTAGATATCGAAGATGTTTATGGTGAAACAGGGTATGTAACCAATGAAAGAAACT
>JAYTGH010000324.1:0-1758 GCA_043733645.1 Flavobacterium sp.
GTCCTCTTCACCAGGATTTTTTTAGGGTCTTTTTGAAATCGTTTTTTAGGGGGTCAATTTGAAATGGCGAAGGGGGGTCAGTTTAGCTGGGATTTACAACATAAAGGCTGCGCAATACATGCAACACTTTCCAATTACCCGCACTGCCTTTGTAAGCACTAACTCAATTGCCCAAGGCGAACAGGTTGGGGTATTGTGGAATGAATTGTTTAACCATTATAAATCCAAAATTCATTTTGCTCATAGAACATTTAGTTGGAGAAATGAGGCTAAAGGGAATGCAGCTGTCCATGTAGTAATTATTGGATTTTCAAATACAGATGTTAGTGATAAATTAATTTATGAATATGATAATATTAAAAGTGAACCGCATGAAGTGAAGGTTAAAAATATCAATCCCTATTTGGTTGGTGGGAATGATATTATTCTGCCATCAAGAAAAAAACCAATTTGCAATGTTCCGGACATGATGTATGGTAACAAGTTGGTTGATGGTGGTTTTTATCTTTTTAACGATGATGAGAAAACTGAGTTTTTAAAGGTAGAACCAAATGCCCTTAAATTTTTCAAGCACATACTAAGCGGGGAGGAGTTTTTAAATGGTAAAAATAGATGGATTCTATATTTAAAAGATGCCGATCCGAAAGAATTAAAAACTTTGCCGAAAGTGATTGAAAGGATAGACCGGGTAAAAAATTACAGAGAGGCAAGTACAAAAAAGCAGACAAAGGATGCGGCTATGACTCCTACCTTATTTGCAGAACCAAGACAGCCTCAAAATGATTTTCTATTAATACCAAGAACTTCATCTGAGAATAGACGCTATATTCCATTTGGTTTTTTTGATAAAGAATATATTGTCAATGATAGCTGCATAGCTTTGCCAAATGCTACATTGTACCATTTTGGTATAATGTCATCAGAAATGCATATGACATGGGTTAAATATGTTTGTGGAAGACTAAAGAGTGATTTCAGATATTCAAGTAGTTTAGTTTACAATAACTTTCCTTGGCCAATAAATGCTAATGACAAGCAAATACAGGCTGTGGAAGCGTCAGCCAAACAGGTTATAGATTTAAGAAAGCAATTCTCTGGAAACAGTTTAGCTGATTTATATAATCCTAACATAATGCCTCCAGCACTGGTAAAAGCTCACCAAGCCTTAGATAAGGCAGTAGACTTGTGTTACCGATCAAATGTATTCATCAATGAAACAAAGCGTATAGAGTTCTTATTTGAGCTGTATGATAAATACACTGCTGGATTATTTGTCAAGGAAAACAAAAAAGCCACCAAGGCAAGAAAGAAGTTTGATGAGTCTGTCAATCCATTTCAATTACCAGATGGCAGTCCTATGGAAGGTAAAGAGCCTGAGTTTTTTCAGTGGAAAAAAGATAAGGCAAAAAGAGAATTTGATAAGTTGCCTCCAGATGTTCAACAGGTAGTTAAAGAGTCAGAGAAGGCATTGAATGAAAGGATGAACTCCTAAAAAAAATCATGATGCACATTAAAAAAATGTGTGAACCTCATAATGATGATAAGAAAGAGAAAAATAACTAATTTAACCACGTAGGGACACTGGTAGGGACACTAAATAAAACTAAAAAAGCCTTAACTTATTGATAAACAACTTGTTAAGGCTTAATTTTTGCGGACTGGACGGGACTCGAACCCGCGACCTCCGCCGTGACAGGGCGGCATTCTAACCAACTGAACTACCAATCCTTTTCCCTATGTCTTTCAACAAAATTCGTC
>JAYTGH010000325.1:0-1757 GCA_043733645.1 Flavobacterium sp.
GTTTCGATATGGACTTTTAAATTGTTTTCTTTTAACTTTTGGGTAAGCAAAGTCATGTCCCAAGTCAAAGGTTCTCCTCCGGTAACCACAACTGTATCGGCATATTTCTTTGCATTAGCAACAATAATAGCTGTTGCTGTTGGTGGATGCAATTCGGCATTCCAACTTTCCTTTACATCACACCAATGACAACCTACATCGCAGCCTCCAATTCTAATAAAATAAGCGGCAGTTCCTGTATGAAATCCTTCGCCTTGAATAGTATAGAATTCCTCCATAAGCGGAAGCATTTCTCCTTTTTCAATGGCTAGCTGTGTTTGTTTTGTCAACATTGTATTTATTCTAGGCGGCAAAGATAAGTCCTTTTAAATAAAAAACCGTCCCGATTTTTATTCGAGACGGTTTTTTAAAACTATGTTTTCAGAATTATTTTTTTCCTAGTAATTTCATAGAACTCAACGCGTATTCATTTGCTGGGTCTAAAGCCAAAGTTTTATTGAAAAACTCAATTGCTTTTACTTTATCCGTATTAGCTAAAGTTGATGCTATATTGTTATAAGATTCAATAAACTTAGCTTTGTTTTTGGCAACTTCTTCATCACCTTTGGCCGTTACAACATCTATATATTGTTGGTAGTAAGTAGCCATCATTGCATCATTTTCCAATAATCTATTAGTTCTTGCTCTAAAAAGATACGCATCTTGTGTTGTTGGTGATGCAGTAATTACATTTCCAAAAGCAGCATCAGCTTTTTGTAAAGCAATTGAATCTGGTTTTACAATATCTTTTCTGGTGTTATCATAGTAAAGTGAGTTTCCAAGATAGAAATTGTCAATTAAATAATTTTTAGAATTTGGATTGGTAACTGCAACTTCAAACACTGCGGCTGCAGCGGTGAATGCTTTTTGGTCGTATAGTTTTTTTCCAATTTCATTTAATTCATTGGCCGCTAATGGCTCCATATCAACTGCTTTTTTAAGATCGGCTATTCCAGATGCTAATTGTGTTGGGTCAACTGTTTTTCCATCGGCACTTGCTCCTTTTTTGATTTTGGCTTGACCTAAATACAAATAATCACGAGGGATAATTTTGTTAGCAGGATTTGCAGTATAATTTTGCAATGAAGTTAATGCTAAATCAACATTCCCATTCTCATAAGCTGAATAACCCAAATAACGCAAGATTCTCGGATTTACTCCGTCTAATTCTTTCATCTTGTTAGCTTCTAATTCAAGAGCTTTATAATCTTTTGCCAAGATTAAAAAGTCAGCATGACGCATACGAGAAGTGATTGAATAATCGGTTAAAGTCAAGTATTTTTCATAGAAACCTAATGCTTTTTGAATGTTTTCATCATAGGTTTTTGGAATATTATTTCCCCACAAATAGTAAGTTTCCGCTAATTCACGATAAACTGGACCGTAATTTGGGTTTATAGCAATTACTTCGTTGTATGCTTTAACGGCTTCTGTATACGCTTTTGCTCCTTTTAACAAAACCCCTAATTGCATTTTAGCTCTGATTAAAGAACTATCAAACTGATACGCATTTCTATAAGCCAGATAAGAATCATTTTGATTTTTATCTCCATAGTAGGCATCACCTAATGCTAGTTGCACCTGAGCATCATTTGGATTAGCTGCAGCTGCTTTTGTCAAAACGGCAATAGCACTTTTATAATCAGGTTTGTCAGCATTCATGAAAGCACGAGCGATATACACATATTCTTCGGTGTCTTTCTTTTTAAGATCTTTTG
>JAYTGH010000326.1:0-1754 GCA_043733645.1 Flavobacterium sp.
TGCTCCGAAACTTTCTTTCCAAAACAATAAGCCTTCGTTTATTTTACGACCATTTTTCTCATGAGAAATTCCAAAATCAAAGAAATTTTTATCCTTAAAAACTTCGGTAATCAAATGATTATATAGGAAATCTAAACTTCCCAGTTCGTTTCTTTGTTCATTACCAGAAATATATTGTGGATGCACTACTCTTTCTGTTATAAAAAGCGTAGTTCCTGCAACAATTTTATCTTCATGATACACATTAAAATGGCGAATATCTTTAGGGAATTTTTGTTGCAACAAACTTATTTCTTCTATGGTGTGCACTGGTTTTGCATTGTGTCTTTTATCTAAATTAGGAATCAAAATCTCATTCCAAAACAAGTCGAATTTCAGTTCTTCTTTAATTACTAAATTGTTTTTTTCGCCACGACGAATGCTTTCTTTTCGGGTTTTGGATACAGTAAAAGGCTTTTTCAAATCAATCACTGAAAGACAATCTCTGCGTATCAATTTGGCATTCACCAAAAACATAACATATTCAATTTCTTCTGAGAAAAATGTGGTATAAATTGACGGAATCAACTTAATCTGTAAAGTGCTGATTTCATTCTGATTCAAAAACGCAAAAACAGTTTTAGTTATCTCAATCACTTCGCCCAATTTGATTTTACTGTCAAAAACAAATCCGCCATAAGTCAAGCCTTGATGAGAAAAAAGAGTGTTGTCAACTCTGTTCGCCGGAAGTATCGAAATCAGTTTACCATCATCAAAAACCAGTAACGAAAAATCCTGAAATCTATCGGAATGATATTCCATAAAATCGCGATGAAACAGAAACGTCGCATTCTTGGCACTACTTACAAAGTCGTTCCAAATAGCATAATCTTCTATAGTATAGCGTCGAATAGAATAGTTTTTCACAAGTAGCTTTTAAACATCGGAAAATTAAACATTTATTTTAAAAAGTCATTCTTATTAAAAATTCAATTTCCAAAAATATTGTTTAATTTTATCTTCTTAACCGTTTTTGCTTTGAAATTAAAACGACATTTTTTCTTTTTTATTGTTCTTGCTTGTTTCATTCTTAAAACTAATGGACAAAATGTATCATTGTACAATCAGTTTAACGGTCGTTATGATTTTACATTCATAGGTAATACTATGAATACTGCTGAGAACAACACAAGTTCTGATTTGGTCACAACCACTTCTTCTGCAGCAACACTTTCTTTAAATTCGACAGATGTAATTGAAAAAGCATACCTATACTGGGCCGGAAGCGGCGATGGTGATTTTGAAGTCAATTTGAACTCGGAGGTTATAACTCCCGATAGAACTTTCTCATTGTCTAGAGTGTTTGGCGATGTGACTTATACTTATTTTAGCGCCTTTAAAGATGTTACATCGTTTATTCAAGCTACTGGAAATGGCGATTATACACTATCTAATTTAGACATATCTGCTTTTGAAGCGTTGCATTTTCAACGAAAAACCAATTTTGCAGGTTGGGCAATCGTAATTATTTATAAAAATGATGCACTACCATTAAACCAAATCAATGTTTACGATGGTTTACAAGGTGTTCCTGATGAATTATCTATTACTTTAAGTAGCCTAAATGTCATTGATGACAATAATTCTAAAGTAGGTTTTGTCGCTTGGGAAGGCGATTCTAGTTTGGCTACGGAAGAATTCAGAATGAATGGAACATTGTTAAGCAACACTTTGAATCCCCCAAATAATGTTTTTAATAGTACAAATTCGGTAAC
>JAYTGH010000327.1:0-1754 GCA_043733645.1 Flavobacterium sp.
CCCACACGCATCAGTAACCCTAACATCATAAGTATAATTCTGATTTGGAAACAGTGGAATGTCCTGATCGACTGATTGAGGATCATAAAATGGTGAATATAAAACTGTTTGATTAAAAACAATTGGAGTTCCTCCTGAAGGTGGATGCACAATATATTGAACAGCTAATGGATAAGCAATAGCAGTAGAAGAAGAATGACTTAGTAATTGATAAACATTAGCTGTAGTACAGTTTGTTGGAGCATTACTATAAACCGTTGTTATTATTAAACCTGGTGTTTTATGACTTATAGTATAGGTTTGAACAACGCCATCGTGACACGTATCGAAAACTCTAACACTATATTGTCCGGCGACTAATCCATTAAAAGTAGTGGAAGTTTGCAATGGCCTTGTCATTGGTCCGGCAAATATTTCACAATTTAAAAAATTCCCAGTTACAACGTTTATTGTTATGGTTCCGTCATTACCGCACACTTCATCATTGCTGCTTATTTGATATGTTAATGGATGAAGATTATTTTCAATCGTTACATCATGTTCCTGCGTACCACTTTCGCTTCCCAAAGATTGCGTTGCTATGACCCTGTAAGTACCTGCGGCTAATCCTGAAATTGTTGTTGCCGATTGAATAGAGATTGGAGTAGTAGCATTAGGAAGTAAATAGACAGAATATAAAATTACCGAACCTGCAGTTGTATTTGAAACCGTAAAAGTTAATGTGCCATTTGAGGGACATGTTTCATTAGTTGGTGTTACATTTAAAGTAAAATTTGATAGTTGTCCTTGAGCAAATTGCGCAAAAAACAAAAACATTAAAAATAAATACAACCTTTTACCAAACATCTATTTCACTTTTTAGAAAGTAATACAAGATAGCACAAATTTATATTGGTTGCGTAAAATCTTATTTTATAGTTTATTAGCCATAGCGGTTATTCGCTTTATGTCTTGCTCTTTGCTTTTTGGATAAATCATCAGCACATTTTCGTTGTCAACAATAATGTAATCATTCAAACCATCAATTACAACTAGCTTTTTGGCTTGGGAACGAATGATGTTATTGGATGCGTTTTCTAAAATTACGGTAGCATTTACAACCGTATTATTATTGTCGTCTTTGTCTAATTTCTCATGCAACGAACCCCACGTTCCTAAATCATTCCAATCAAAAGTGGCCGGCAAAACATATACGCTTTTTGCTTTTTCCATTATGGCATAATCAATCGAAACGTTTTCTGCCTTTTCGTAATTGGTTTGGATAAATTGTTTTTCGCTAGCTGTATTATAACTTTCAGAACCTTGCTGAAACAAAGCATTCATCTGTGGCTGAAATTTTTCAAAGGCTTCTGTAATCGATTTTACACTCCAAATAAAAATCCCGCCATTCCAAAGGAAATTACCAGCTTCCAAAAATGCTTTTGCGGTTTCATAATCAGGTTTTTCACGAAACTGCTTTACTTTCTTAATCGTATTTGCATCGGCTTTATCAAACTCGATATACCCAAAACCTGTATTCGGAAAAGTCGGCTGAATTCCTAACGTCATCAAAGCACTTTCTTTTTGACAAAAATCAAAACATTGCTGCAAGTTTTTTGAAAAGGCTTCTTCATCTTCAATCCAGTGATCGCTTGGGGCGACAACCATAACTGCATCGGGATTTTGTTTTTGAATTTTTAGTGAAGCATATAAAATGCAGGGCGCTGTGTTTCTCATTGCCGGTTCTAGTAGCACTTGCTCCTGTTTAACCATTG
>JAYTGH010000328.1:0-5185 GCA_043733645.1 Flavobacterium sp.
ATGGAGTTGAAATATACTTTGGTTGCTGAAAGCGAAGCCGATTTAAAAACAGGAAAAATTTCTGTTACTTCACCAATTGGTAAAGGATTATTAGGAAAATCGGTTGGACAGGTTGCTGAAATTACGGTTCCTAATGGGAAATTAAACTTTGAAGTTCTTGAGATTTCAAGAGACTAATATTTAGTGTTCAGTTAAAAAATGAGTTCAATTTTCACCAAAATAATAAATGGCGAAATTCCAGGCTACAAAGTAGCCGAGGATGATAATTTTATTGCTATTCTGGATGTAAATCCAAATGCAAAAGGCCATACTCTTTGTATTCCAAAACAAGAAATAAATAAGATTTTTGACATGGATGAGGATTTGTATTTGGGCTTAATGAAATTTTCCAGAAAAGTAGCTAAAGCGGTTGAAAAAACAGTAGAATGCAAACGTATAGGAGTTGCTGTTATTGGACTCGAAGTGCCACACACTCACGTGCATTTAATCCCGTTACACGATATGGACGACATGCGTTTTCAAAGAAAAGTGTCGCTAACCAAAGAAGAATTTGAGCAATTAGCTTCCGACATTTGCGCTAATTTCTAGTACAAATTTTATTTCAAAAACAATAATAACCTGCCGATTTTAATAGTTTGCAGGTTTTTTTATAGTTCAAGCCTTATGAGAATCATTTTGTTATTTTCTATACTAATTGTATCCCAGCTTTCAATTGGGCAAAAGGGTAATGACTATTTAATTATAGATAATAAAATGGCTAAAATTCCGGATAGTTTGACAACATCAACTTCGGGCATTGCCAATTATATTACTGAAAATTTCAAAAGCGAAACCGAAAAAATCAGAGCTATTTTCTATTGGACAGCAGCAAATATAAGCTATGATGTTCCTAATATGTACGAGCCAAATTTTTTGGATTCTTCACAAGAAAAGATAGCTAATACATTAAAGTCAAGAAAAGGAGTTTGTATTCATTATGCCGAAGTTTTCAATGATATTGCTACTAAAGCCGATATCAAAACCTATATTATTTCAGGATATACAAAACAAAACGGACAAGCAGCAACTATTGGTCACGCTTGGTGTGCTTCAAAAATTGACGGGAAATGGTTTTTGTTCGACCCAACATGGGGTTCGGGATTTATAGACGGTAAAAAATTCACCAAGAAATTGAACAATTCCTTTTTTAAGGTTGAACCAATCAAAATGATACCATCTCATATGCCGTTTGATTATTTATGGCAATTTTTAAATTCGCCTCTGACTAATCAGGAGTTTATTAGCGGAAAATTGGATACAAACAAGCCCAAAATAAATTTTAACTTTGAAACTGAAATAGACAACTATCAAAAATTGTCTGATGGTGACAAAGCGTTTGAAGCCTCAAAAAGAATTGAAAAAAGCGGTCTCTTAAACAAGATGATTACGGACTATAATAATGAAGAAAAGAAAGTCTTTACAGTCTTCAGACAGAACAAAAACATCGAAAAATTAAATGTAATCTCGGCAAATTTTAACGAAGCAATAACTTATCTGAATGATTTTATCTTATACAGAAATAAAAGATTTAAGCCAACACAATCGGATGAAATGATAAAAAAAATGATTCAGGATGTAAAAGATAAATTCACCAAGTGCAAAGACGACGTCTTTACCATTGGTTCAGTTGGAACAGAAAACAGTTTGAATTTGAATAGCTTAAAGCGAATGATTTTAGAGGCGATAGACAAAACAAAAGAGCAGGAAGACTTTGTAAAAGAATATTTAAGTAAAGGCTATTTAGGAAGAAAAATGATGTTTACTAACCTGCGATAGTTATTCCTTTTTAAAAGAAACCTGCATTGTAGTCCCTTTTCCGATTTCAGAATGTAAGACTTTTATTTTTCCTTTGTGGTATTCTTCGACGATACGTTTGGTCAAAGACAAGCCTAATCCCCAACCTCTTTTTTTTGTGGTAAAGCCAGGTTCAAAAATCCGCTTAAATTGTTTTTTTGGAATTCCATTTCCGGTATCGGAAACTAAAATTTTAACCAAATTATTTTCATTTTCAATCACTACCGAAATTTTCCCTTTACCTTTCATAGCATCAATAGCATTTTTAACTAAATTTTCAACCGTCCAACTGTGAAGTGCAGGATTTAGTGAAACAACAATGGGTTTTTTAGGTGCTTTAAAAGAAAATTCCACTTGTTTTGAAAATCTCGATTTCAGATAATCAAAAGATTGTTCTGTTTCTTCAATAATATTTAGGCTTTCTAAAACAGGTTCAGAGCCAATTTTTGAAAATCTATCCGTTATTGTTTGCAATCGGTTAATGTCTTTTTCAATTTCAGCAACGGTAGTTTCATCAACATTATCGGCTTTCATTATTTCGAGCCAACCAATTAAAGAGGATAATGGAGTTCCAATTTGGTGCGCTGTTTCTTTCGCCATTCCTGCCCAAAGTTTGTTTTGAGTTGCCATTTTGGTACTGCGGTAAAAGTTGTAAACCAAAGCGGCAAAAAGGATAATAATTAAGAGTAATGCAATGGGATAATATTTTAATTTATTAAGTAAAGACGAATCTCCGTAATATAGATTATGTGTTTTTCCTTTTGAAATCTGCATTACAATCGGATCATTCTGATTTTTCAATTTTTGTAAAAGTGCGCTAAGTTTTACTTTGTTTTTAAGAATGTTGTCATCGATGTTTTTTGTATTAATAATTGAGTCTTTCTCGGTTACAATTATTGGAATGGTGGCTGTTTGAATGATTTGAAAAGGAAGTTCAATATCAGTATTTTCATCAGCATTATTCAGCGTTTTTTGGGCTGTTGCCCAATGCTGCATTTTGACACGCTCTTCGTCTTTAAAAATTTGAAAAAAAGAATAGGTATTCCATAATATCAAAATCACGATGACAAAGGAAGCCATGATGATAATCCAACGGGTAAGGTTTCGTTTTTCGGAAAACTGCATTGACAAATTTTTTATAAATATAATTAAAACTATTAAAGATTAAACTTATTACATTTGTAAAAAACAGCAAAACACGATGCTCAGTTTCGAACCTCACACACTTTCTCCAGCGCAGTTACAAAGCTATTTGCAAAGCGCAGTTGCGCCAAGACCAATTGCTTTTGCGAGTACGATGGATAAAAATGGAAAACCTAATTTATCGCCTTTCAGTTTCTTCAATGTGTTTAGTTCCAATCCACCGATTTTGGTTTTTTCGCCTGCAAGACGCGTTAGAAATAATACCGCTAAACATACGTTGGAAAACTGCGAAGCGACTAAAGAAGTGGTAATTAATGTGGTGAATTATAACATTGTACAACAAGCATCATTATCGAGCACTGAATATCCCGATGGTGTAAATGAATTTCTGAAATCGGGCTTGACAATGTTGCCTTCGGATATGGTAAAACCGTATCGTGTAGCCGAAAGTCCGGTGCAGATGGAATGCAAAGTCAACGAAATTATTGCGTTAGGAAATCAAGGTGGCGCGGGGAATTTAATTATTTGTGAAGTCATAAAAATTCACATCCACGAAAACATACTTGATGACAAAAAGATGATTGACCAAAGTAAAATTGATTTGGTCTCCCGCCTTGGCGGGAATTGGTATTCGCGTTCCAATCAAGGGCTTTTTGAAGTAGAAAAACCTCTGACAACACTAGGAATAGGAGTGGACATGATTCCCGATTTTATCAAAAAAAGTACTGTTTTTGATGGGAATGATTTAGGGAAATTAGGAAATGTTGAAGCATTGCCAACACAAGAAGAAATTACTATATTTGTAAAACAAAATTTTGCTGTAAAAGGTGTTTTGAGTTCTGATGATGAAATGAAAATCCACCAAAAAGGGAAAGAATATTTAATTAATAATGACGCACTTTCGGCTTGGAAAGTGCTTTTAGCAAAACAATAATTATGGAAGTTACCGGAAAAATTAAGGTGATTAACGCTGAGCAACAAGTGAGTGCTAGCTTTAAAAAAAGAGAATTGGTTGTGGCAACAGAAGAGCAATATCCACAATTTATCAGCATCAACTTTGTGCAAGACAAATGTGATTTGTTGAATAATTACAATGTTGGTGATGCCGTAAAAGTGTCAATCAATTTGAGAGGAAGAGAATGGGTAAACCCACAAGGAGAAACCAAATATTTCAACGATATTCAAGGTTGGAGAGTTGAGAAAGTTCAAGCAGAAGCAACAGTCGCAGCAGGAATGGCTCCAATGCCACCAGCAGAAGCTTTTGCACCAGCAACCAACTTCAATGAAGAAGAACACGACGATTTGCCTTTCTAGTAAGAATAGAATATAGAGATAGAATATAGAAATCATTCTGATAAATAACTTAGTTTAAATATCCGGAATGATTTTTTTTTAAACAATATCTCTATTTTCTTTTTCTATACTTCTATTTTCTAAAAAATGTATTTTCTAACCAAAGAATTATATTTCCCGCCTGTTGACGAAGCTTCCATAGAAGGTGTTCTTTCCATTGGAGGCGATTTGTCTGTGGAGAGATTATTACTGGCTTATCGCAGTGGAATTTTCCCTTGGTTTAATGAAGATGAGCCAATATTATGGTGGTCGCCACCAGAGAGAATGGTAGTTGTTCCCTCTATTTATAAAGTTTCGAAAAGCATTCGGAATCTGCTCAATCAAAATAAATTTCAAGTTACATTTAATCAAAACTTCAACGAAGTAATCCTTGGCTGCCAACAAATTGAGCGTCCAGGCCAGGAAGGAACTTGGCTTTCGGATGATTTTGTAGAATCATATACCAAACTTCAAGAAATGGGAATTGCAAAATCGGTTGAGGTATGGCAAAATGGGGAACTCGTTGGCGGTTTATATGGCGTTGATTTAGGTCATATTTTCTGTGGCGAAAGTATGTTCTCCAAAGTGCCCAATGCGAGCAAAATTGCATTTGTAACGTTGATTCAATATCTAAAAGAAAACAATTACAAACTCTTAGATTGCCAAGTGCACAATGACCATTTGGAAAAATTGGGGGCTTTCGAAGTTTCGAGAGAAACGTTTATGAAAGTTTTGAAATCATCAGCAATTAATTTCGCTTCCAACAATCTTCTACGTGGTCATTAACCATTCCGGTTGCCTGCATGTGCGCATACACAACGGTTGAACCTACGAATTTAAATCCACGTTTTTTTAAGTCTTTGCTAATTTCATCTGA
>JAYTGH010000329.1:0-1748 GCA_043733645.1 Flavobacterium sp.
CCATTAAAAATGATACTTACGTTGATAAGTTCTCCTCGCTTGGTTCTGTTATTTAATAGTGTCAACATCTCTTTTTTGGTAAAATTCTGGCGTATAACATATAGTGTAACATCGCAAAATTGAGATAATTCTAAAGCATCAGAAACCAACCCAACAGGGGGTGTATCGAGTATGATATAATCGTACTTTTTCTTTAATTGTTCCATAAAATCTTTCATCGAATCTCCAAGGATTAGCTCAGAAGGATTTGGCGGAATTGGTCCGGATGTTATAACGTCAAGATAAGGTATATGCGTCTTTTGTATAACTTCATCTAGCGTCTTTTGCCCTATTAAAAAGTTGACTGCACCGAGTTCATTTTGAATATTAAAATCATCAAAGATTTTTGGTTTTCTTAAATCCAATCCCAGTATTATGGTTTTCTTTTCACTCATCGCAAACACAGTAGCAATATTTAGGGAACAAAATGTTTTTCCTTCACCACTGACCGACGAAGTTAACATTAGCGTTTTTGATCCGTCAATATTTTGCTTTTTGTATAAGAATTGTAATGAGGATCGAATAGCCCTAAATGATTCGGAAAGCGCTGATTTTGGTCTTTCAAAAACTGATAAATTACTTTCAGAATGTTTAACCCCAACGATACCAATTAATGGCAATTGGGTTTGGCTAGAAATATCATCAATGTTTTGAACCGAATTGCTAATAAAGAAGATGAAAAATACCAATATCAATGGAACTATTAATCCTATAAAAAATGCCAAAACATAGTTGACACTAGTTTTTGGCCCCAGCAATCCTCTTCCGACATCTTTAGCCGGATCGATGAATTGAATATCTGATAAGTTAGCTGCTTTTACAATCGATGCTTCACTTCTTTTTTGAAGAAATGTATTGTATATATTATCACTCAAATTATACTTTCTGGACAACTTTAACCATTCTTGCTTGTTCTCCGGAAGTTTACTAATTTCTCCTTCAATTTCTGCGATTTTTTGATTCGCCAAATTCAAATCATATTGCAAACTAGTTCTGTAACTTGATGCGTTCTCAAGCAATACTTTTTTTACCGATTGAATTTCGTTATCTATTCTTTCATAGGAAAACGAGCCTTTGACCGAATAAGCCAACTCTGACCTTTGAATAGATAGATTTATAAGTTTTGCAACGTTAGAATTGATATTAGGCTCTTCAATACCGGCAACTGTTGGAGCAGGCAATTTTGAAAAGTCAACGCTTCCTACTAAGTAGGTTTTTAATGTGTTCAGATAGGCTATCTTTCTTTCTACTAAATCTTTTTTGGCGTCATAATCCGTCAATTGAGTTTTATAGGTTGAACCACCAGCTTCAATATCAATGATATTATTATTCTTGCCAAAGTTTTTTAATTCATCACCCGAATTTTTTAGCTGTTCTTCCATTGACCCTAAAGTCTTATCGATGAAAACAATAGTGTTTTCAGCAAATTTGTTTTTATTATCTAACTGTCTTTTAATTAATACATCGACAGTCGTATTAAGAAAATCAACCAATCTACTTTTATTTGTTCCTTGAACGCTTAATCTTAAAATTGACCCTGCCTTCTCATCTATGTTAACAGTCAATCCCATTGCCGAAGATACCGTATCGTCAAACGAGTTAAGTCTAACTAATATTTCTTCATTAAAATTATCAACATCAACATCCGACAAATCTAATTTCCAATGAAGAAAAGGAAGATTAATATCCTCTCCTACTTTACAAATCCT
>JAYTGH010000330.1:0-5173 GCA_043733645.1 Flavobacterium sp.
TTGCGGATTCTTTACCAATGTGCAACCTGCTTCCAATGGTGCATACAGCCATTTGTGCGGGTCAAGTGCAATAGAATCGGCTTCTAGGATTCCTTCAAATTGTTTTTTGTATTCTGGAATTATAGCTGCTGGAATACCATACGCACCATCAATATGAAACCATAAATCATGTTCTTTACAAATAGTGGCTATAGCAGAAAGGTTATCTACTACTCCTGTGCTAACATCTCCTGCATTCCCAATTACTAAGAAAGGTTTTTTGCCAATCTTTAAGTCATCATTAATTGTTTGCTCTAAAATAGTTATGTTCATTTTGTTGGCTGCATCCGTTGCTATCCAACGAATAGCTTTTGTGCCGTGCCCAAATAAAACTGCCGCCTTTTCAATCCACGTGTGGGTTGCTTTTGAGCAATAGAAAACCATTTCATCTGCTGTATTGGTCAAACCATCTTCTTTTAAACTCTTTGGTGCTTTGGCCGTTCTTGCTGCTAAAAATGCAGTGAAGTTGGCCATGTTACCACCGCTTACTAATAATCCACCACAACTAGGGGAGGCGCCAATAAATTCCGACAGCCATTTTATAGTTTGTTTTTCAATTGCTGTAGCCATAGGGCTTAAAATATTTGCGCCCACATTAGGGTTAACGGCGGCCGCTAAAAAATCCGCCAATGCACCTATGGGAGTTGGAGAAGAAGTAATGTATCCAAAAAATTTAGGGTGCCCATTGAGTAAAGAATGTTTTAGTAACAAATCAGTAGACTTAGCCACTATTTCTGATACGGTTATCCCATCATCTGGTAATGAAGCGTTTCCTAATAACTGCTGAATTTGTTTGGGATTTTCTCCAGTAGTAACAGGTTTTTCATTAATAGTTTCAATGAAATTGGATATAGCATCTACTAACTTATACCCTACTTTTTTGAAGTCTTCCCGACTAATTTCAATTGGTGATTCTCTTTTGTCTGTCATGTCTACAATTATTATTTTTTATTTGACAAAGTTAATTTTCGCAAAATATTTCAAGTTATTATTGCGCCAAAGCATGACGCATAAGGGATTAAAGAAGTAAAAAATGAAGGGAGTAGAAAGCGTCCTCTTTCACCTCCGCTGCACACTTTATTACTTGCACACTCTTTCAATATGCTATAAGACCCTTCTTTTTTTATATCTTTTAATCTTAATGTTATCAGTATACTCTACTCTATAAGTTTAACGAATAACTGTCACCTTTAAGAAAGTAGCTGGAATGGAAGTGGTATTAGCAGTAGTACTCTTGTTTTGACTGTTAAACAAAACTTCTAATTCGTGCTGCAACTCGGAAGCCTTACCATTCTTTTCAGCCGCTTCAAAAGCGTTCATTGTAGGTCCGTAGAAGTTCTTAAAATTGCTCACGAGTTCTGTTGGTGAATATGGAGCGCTAAATGTAAAAGTATCTCTGACGAATGAAATATTTTCTTTTACTATGCCAGCATTTTCAAAACGTTCTCTAACGTTGTTTTCTACACCCCACAACATAGGGCTAATGAAGCCCTCAGGCGGTGGTGGTGTATAGGCAGAACTGATTTTTAGTATTTGCGCTACCAGAGTGGGGTCTCCCGGTATCCAGTTTCCCATCACTATTTTTCCCCCTTTGCGGGTAACACGAACCATTTCCTTAGCCACATCAAGAGGCTTTGGAGCGAACATAGCACCAAAGATGCTCACCACCAAATCAAAACTCTCATCCTTCAGTCCATTCAAATCTGTTGCATCACCTTCCTGAAAGGTACAATTAGTAAGTCCTTCAGCTTTTGCTCTGATGTTTCCTGCTGCAACGAGATTGCTTGCTATATCAACACCTGAAACATTGGCACCAAGTTTTGCTTCAGGTATTGCCGTGGTGCCATCACCGCAACCAAGGTCAAGAACGTTAAGACCTTTTGTGATTCCTAGTTTGGCTACCAGTGCCGCACCGCTTTCTCTCATACTTTCTGCGATTCGGGTGAAATCACCTTTTTCCCATAATGCTTTGTTTGGATTCATAACATTTGATTTTTAAATTATTGCTTACTCTATTCAGTTTTCAGCATCCCTGCTCGTTTTTTTTATTGTTGTTAAAGTTAATTTCTTTCAGTCAGTTTGAATTCTCCGGTGTCGCCTAAGCATGACGCATAACGTGTATATACCCAAAATAAACATTCGCAAATACACCCTTTTTAGGAGTGATAGTCGCTATTTTGTAGCTGTATAGTATCAAATATACTACAATCCTTTTGACGGAATGTATTTTCCGGTAGTATTTTTCAATAGTTTACCCCCTATTTGTAAACAAAATCTTCTATAAGGCATGGTGTTTTCTTCTAACCTGATTATGTACAAGTCTAATACAAGTCTAATACAACTCTAATACAAGTCTAATGAAATATGTAATTTAGTTAGATTTGTATTAGATTTTTTATACATTTGTTACAGAGTTATGTACAACAAGATACGACTATGGCAACACAAGGGAAAAAGAATCAGATAAGTGGGAGCATAGGGCCACTAATTTACCAACAGCGTTATGGTACCAATATTATCCGTACTAAACCAGACCGGGTAAGGCAGACACAGGCTACCAAAACCAGCAGCACCGAATTTCAGTATTGCAGTCGGTGGAGTAAATGCCTGCGGTTAGGGCTTAATGCTTTATGGTTGGGGAATACGGATCCGCTTGTAAGTCAACGGCTGACTAGCGCACTTTATGCAGCACTACAGCGGAATACGGCACTGGCTAAAGGGGAACGCAACTGGAATAATACCAGTCTGAGCGGTCTTGTTGGATTTGGGGTAAACACCCATTCGCCATTTGAATCCTATTGCAAAACAGACCTAACGGCAACTCTGGACGCGGAACGACGAATACAGTTTTCAGTTCCCGAAATAAATACGGCTCAGAGTATACGATATCCCGAAGGTTGCAGTAGTGCCGAATTGCTATGCTATATTACAGTAACTAACAGTACAAGTGGAGCGTTGTTAAAATCTGTAATACACTCTTTTACACTTAATTTTTTAAAAACTACTTTAGAAGCACAATCCTTCGTAAGCGAACCGTTGCCCGATGAAAGTATTATCGTCGTTTCTGCCCAATTGGTATACTATAAAACCAATACAGTTACCGGACGCTATAGTGTGAATACTAAAAAACTAAATCCCGGGACTTTGGTGTGGGTAGGGGTTTAGTATTGGTTGTCGGTTGTCTGTTTTCGGTATTATGTTAGCATTACTTCACTTCGATTTGATTTATAAAGTTGAAAACGCTAGTTTTTAGCTTTGTAAATTGACCCAATGTGGCAAAGCCGAACGTAGCGAAGCTAATCGAGAAGCTTTAGATAGTGCGACTTCTCGGTATAATTTTGTTTCACAAAATCACTCGAAATCACGTAATCATAAATGCAGGAATCACTCAGTACTGAAACTCTAAACAGTTAACCGAAAACAGTTAACCGAAAACAGACAACTGCTAACCGACAACAGATAACCGACAACCGCAACTATCTCGAATAATTCGGAGCTTCTTTAGTAATCGTTACATTATGCGGATGACTTTCACCAATTCCGCTTTGCGTAATTCTAACGAACCTTCCGGTTTCTTGTAGTGTTGGAATATCTTTAGCGCCACAATAACCCATTCCGGCGCGAAGTCCACCAATGAATTGCTGCATGCTTTCGTTTAATTCGCCTTTGTAGGGTACGCGGCCCACAATTCCTTCGGGAACTAGTTTTTTAATATCATCCTCTACATCTTGGAAATAGCGATCTTTTGAACCATCTTCCATGGCTTCAATAGAGCCCATTCCACGATAGGATTTGAACTTTCTTCCTTCAAAGATTATAGTTTCTCCCGGACTTTCTTTTGTTCCGGCTAATAATGAACCTAACATTACCGAATCGGCACCAGCCGCAATCGCTTTTGGAATATCACCTGTATATCGAATTCCACCATCGGCAATGACCGGAACACCAGTTCCTTTTAAAGCTGCAGCGACTTCTAAAACTGCAGAAAATTGAGGAAATCCAACTCCCGCAACCACTCGTGTTGTACAAATAGAACCGGGTCCAATTCCAACTTTAACAGCATCGGCACCATTTTGAACTAAATAAAGCGCCGCTTCAGGAGTGGCAATGTTGCCAACCACTACATCAAGATTTGGAAATTTAGCTTTTATTTCTTTCAAAACGGTTACAACACCTTGTGTATGTCCGTGAGCTGTGTCAATAATTACGGCATCAACTCCGGCATTTACCAAAGCTGTTGCTCTTTCCAAAGCATCTGCAGTAATACCTAAAGCCGCAGCAACACGAAGACGACCAAATTTATCTTTGTTGGCAATTGGTTTCTGAGTAAGCTTCGTGATATCTCTAAAAGTAATCAATCCAATAAGTTTGAAATTATCATCAACTACGGGAAGTTTTTCGATTTTATTCTTCTGTAAAATACCTTCAGCTTCTTGCAAAGTTGTTCCTTCGGCAGCCGTAACTAGGTTTTCTGAAGTCATGACTTCTAGAATAGAACGAGAATTTATTTTTTCGAAACGCAAATCTCTATTAGTAGCAATTCCTTTTAGGATTCCGTTTTCGTCAACGACAGGAATTCCGCCAATGCCAAATTCTTTCATAGCTTGTTTAGCATCGCCAACAGTAGCGGTTAATGGCAACGTAACTGGGTCGATAATCATTCCGGCTTCGGCACGTTTCACCTTTCTGACTTTTGCTGCTTGTTGTTCAATCGTCATGTTTTTGTGCAGTACGCCAATGCCACCTTCCTGTGCCATAGCAATTGCCATCGAACTTTCTGTAACGGTATCCATTGCTGCTGAAACAATAGGAACATTCAAAGTAATATTTCTCGAGAACTTCGATTGGATACTGACTTCGCGTGGTAAAACTTCGGAATAATTTGGGATGAGCAGTACATCGTCATAGGTTAAACCTTCTCCAACGATTTTGGTAGTGTGTGCTTTCATTGCAATTTGTAGTTGTAGTTAAATTGCATGCAAATATAGAGAAAAAGTACGAAGTACGAAGTTGGAAGTACGAAATATTAAGACGAATGGAAAGTAAAAATTATCAAGTCAGTAAAACAGATGTAAACTTCGTATTTCGTACCTTGTACCTCGTATTTTTAATGGTATGCCGTAAAAATCTTTGT
>JAYTGH010000331.1:0-1747 GCA_043733645.1 Flavobacterium sp.
GAAAATAATACAGCAATTTTAGCAAAATAAACAAAAGATTATTTTTTTTATACCAATTAATTAATCAAATTAGCTGTCCTAAAATTTTAATTTAACTAAAAACAATACGAATTTCAATGAAATATTCAGCAATTCAGAATTATATCGGAGGCAAATTTGTCGATGCTTCTACCACAAAAACAATGGACGTTATTTCTCCGCTTGACGGAAATTATTTATCAACGGTTCCAATGTCGAATGCAAAAGATTTAGATGATGCAGTGGAGGCAGCTCAAGCCGCATTTCCAGCTTGGAGCTAAACTCCAATCAAGGAAAGAGTGCAAGTGTTTTTTAGATACAAAACCTTACTAGAAAAAAACCTAAAAGAACTAGCTGAACTTTGCAGCGAAGAAAACGGGAAAACTTACGGCGAATCGGTAGCTGAAATCGAAAAATGCATCGAACTTACAGAATTTGCCACTTCTTTACCACAACTTATCACCGGAGAATTATTAGAAGTCAGCAAAGGCGTAGAATGTCGAACAGAGCATGTTCCACTTGGTGTTGTAGCTTCAATCGTACCGTTTAACTTTCCATCGATGGTTCCAAACTGGACAATTCCCAATGCAATTGCCTTAGGGAATTGTATGATTATAAAACCTTCCGAAAAAGTGCCTTTAAGCTGCGGAAGATTAGCCGAATTATTAAAAGAAGCAGGTTTGCCAGATGGCGTTTTCAACGTTGTTCATGGCGATGTAGCTATTGTAAACGCCATTTGCGACCATCCAAAAATTGAAGCGGTATCCTTCGTTGGTTCAACTAAAGTGGCGAAGATTGTGTACCAACGTGCGACTTCCAATTACAAAAGATGTTTATCGCTTGGTGGCGCCAAAAATCACCTGATGGTTTTACCCGATGCTATTCCGGATATGACTGCTCAAAACGTGGCAGCATCTATGTCCGGTTGTGCAGGTCAGCGTTGTATGGCAGCTTCAGCTATGATTGGCGTTGGAAATGTTGATGTTATAGTTGCCAAAATTTGTGATGAAGCACGCAAAATTATTCCAGGTGTAAATTTGGGAGCAGTTATCAATAAAGAATCGCAGGAAAGAATCGAAAGTTATATCAGTCAAGCTGAAAAAGATGGCGCCAAAATATTAGTCGATGGTAGAAATACCAAAGTAGCCGGTAAAGAAAAAGGAACTTATGTTGGGCCAACGGTAATCGACTTTGTAACACCCGAAATGAGTGTCGCCACAGAAGAAATCTTCGGACCCGTAATCTCAATCATCAGAACCAATACGGTTGATGAGGCTCTGGCTATCGAAAATAAAAATCCATACGGAAATGCTGCCAGCGTATTCACCCAAAACGGCGGAATGGCGCGTTACATTATCGACAAGGCAAGTGCGGGAATGATTGGTGTAAATGTTGGAGTTCCGGTTCCAAGAGAACCTTTCAGTTTTGGTGGATGGAACGAAAGTAAATTCGGAGTCGGTGATATAACTGGAAAAAGCTCTATCGAGTTTTGGACAAAATTGAAAAAAAGCACAATTAAATGGAATGCGGAAGCCGGAGTTAACTGGATGAGCTAATAAATTTAACCTGTCACCCTGAGCGCAGTCGAAGGGCTTATAAGTAGAATGAAAGAGATATAAAAAAATAGAAACAATGATTACGAAAGAACAAGAAATGACGAAAGAAGAAATCATCAACGATAGTAAAAAATACAGTTTATTTTCATGGTCGGCACAAGCGGCTGTGAATC
>JAYTGH010000332.1:0-1743 GCA_043733645.1 Flavobacterium sp.
AGCAGAGAACAATTAGAAAAACATTTCGATTTCTACGAACCGTTTACCGTTCATGAAAGTTCACTTTCGCCATGCGTACACTCTATTCAGGCTGCCACTTTAGGAAGAATGGAACAAGCCTATACTTTCTATCTAAGAACTTCCCGTTTAGACTTAGATGATTATAACAAAGAAGTTGAAGAAGGCTTACACATCACATCAATGGCTGGAACCTGGATGAGCATCGTGGAAGGTTTTGGCGGAATGAGAGTCAAAGAGAATACGCTACATTTTGAACCAAGAATTCCAAAAGAATGGAATGGCTATTCATTCAAAATCAATTTCAGAAACCAAGTTCTAAAAATCTCTGTTCATCAGAATGAAACTAATTTCTCTTTAGAAGGAGAAACAGCTATTTCGGTTTTCGTAAATGGCAAAGAAGTGTTAGTTGAGCCTAATAGCATGGTAACAGTTTAAAAATCAAATCAAAACCCTTTCGGAAATACTCTGAAAGGGTTTTTTATTTATTAAAGACAATTGTAATCCTTACTTTTTGTCATTCTGACCATCGGGAAGAATCTCATCAAACCAGGATTATGAGATTCCTCCTCCGTCGGAATGACAAAGTGAAAGAGTTGAAACGACAAAATAATAAACTAATGAAAAAATTACTTTTTATTTTACTGATTTCTTTTTCAGCGTACGCCCAAATTGACCGTGTTGAACCTCCGTTTTGGTATACCGGAATGAATTTGTCAAGCGTTCAGATTATGTTTTACGGAAAAAATATTGCGCAAAATGAAGTTTCGGTTTCCAATGGCATTGTCATCAAAGGCATTCAAAAAACGGAAAATCCAAACTACATTTTTGTAACCATCGAAACTAAAAATGTCACGGCTCAGGATTTGGTTTTCACTTTCAAAAATGGCAAAAAATCATTTACTCAAAACTATTCGCTAAAAGCAAGAAGAGAAAATTCACGCAACCGAAAAAGCTACGACAGTTCAGATATGATTTATTTGATAATGTCTGACCGATTTGCCAACGGAAATCCAAACAACGACAGCGATAAATCACTAACTGAAAAAGCAGACAGAATCAATCCAAGCGGAAGACATGGCGGCGATATTAAGGGAATCATAGACCATTTGGATTATATTCAATCGCTTGGTGCGACAGCTGTATGGCCTACTCCTTTATGTGAAGACAATGATGAAAAAGCTTCTTATCATACTTATGGTCAATCGGATGTTTATAAAGTTGACCCGAGATTTGGAACCAATGAAGAATACCTAAAATTGAGTGCTGAATTACACAAACGCGGCATGAAAAACATTATGGACTATGTAACCAATCATTGGGGCTGGCAGCATTGGATGATGAAGGATTTACCAACTCACGATTGGATTCATCAATTCCCAGAATACACACAAACTAATCACAGAAGAGAAAGTTTAAACGATATGTATGCTTCAAAAATTGATGTCGAAACCTGTGCCGATGGATGGTTTGTAAAATCGATGCCCGACTTAAATCAATCAAATCCTTTGGTGCTGAATTATCTCACTCAAAACGCCATTTGGTGGATTGAATATGCCGATTTAGATGGATTTCGTGTAGATACTTATCCGTATAATGATAAAGACGGAATTTCAAAATGGACGAAAGCCATTACTGATGAATATCCGAATTTCAATATTGTTGGCGAAGCTTGGCTCAACAGTCAGGCAAAAATATCCTATTGGCAAAAAGACAGTAAAATTG
>JAYTGH010000333.1:0-1742 GCA_043733645.1 Flavobacterium sp.
TATTTGTGTTGGCTTCGGCTGTTGGTCGGAGACACAACAGCGGCTTGCCATAACAGGTTGATTTTTTTATTTTGTGAGTGTGATACCAACAGCGGCAAAGAAAAAGTGGAATCCATTCGGCATAGGTAAAGGTGATGAAATATGTGAAAAACCTACCCTTGTGTTTTAGCTTAACGTCATAACATGACGTTATAAAAAAGCTGCGTTTAGTGTACGCTGGTTGTGGCTCTTTTCTGCGTCGGGGTTTCGCAGGTGGTTTCGTTATCATTGTAAGATTCGGTAGCGAAAACTGTCGGGACGAATTCACATTGTGTATATTTGTTTTGACAGTTGTTTTTTTTCACAAACTGACGTTATAGGCAATTAAACTAACTCTCATAATTATGGACATAAAAAAAATACTGACTTTCATTATTGTCGTTATTGTTGCTCACAATGCACAATCTCAACAACTGACTTTAAATGAAACTATCACTTATATAAACCAATCAATTAGTAATGACGAAAAACTAATTCTATCACAAGACGGAATGCTTGAATATTCAAATATTTCTGAAATAGGCACCCCATATACATATAAAGTTCATATTTCTGAAATACGTACTCATTCCGAAGTGGTACTGCCCGTGTTTAATAACTTTGACGGAAGTCACCCATGGAAAGTTTGGTTAGAGTGCAAACGGTCAAAAGAAAATTCTTTAAATAGTACATATTCATTAATACCGTGTATTCAAGCCACAAGTCACAATAAAAAAAGTAATTCATCATATTTCTCTTTGTCTACGAAAGCAGGAGATAAGAACTCGGCTGAAAAGCTATTAAATGCTGTTAATTATTTATTTATCATAGCAAAGGAGAATGGTTTATATGAAAGAAAAGACAATGACCCATTTGCCCCCAATAATTTTAATCCAAAAGGGATTGAAATTAAAAGCACAGCAAATAATGCTATAATTAAATTAGACCGTGAAAACGGTATTTACTATATCACAGTAACAATAGGAGGTATAAAAAGAAAATTTGTTTTGGACTCTGGGGCAAGTGAGGTATTGCTTTCAGACGACTTTGAAAAAGAGCTTGTAAGAAAAGGAATAATTAAAAAAGAAAATTATATAACTCCTGGATTATATCGTATTGCAGATGGTAGTATTGTTCAATGCAAGCGTTTAATAATACCACAACTAATAATAGGCGGGTTTACAATAAAAAATGTACAAGCATCTGTGGGGTTAGGTTCTGTACCGCTATTGTTAGGCAAAAGTGTTTTAGATAAATTTAAGAAATGGACAATTGATAACCTAACAGAGACACTAAACTTAGAGAAATGACAACATTTCTAATTAGGCGCAAAGAGGAGTCCTAATTGGATTTTTATGGCGGTTACATTTTGTTAAAGTACTTGTATAGTAAGATTAGTAACCATAGGCGGCAGTAGGACGGATCCAGTACCTATTGGGGTAAGTCAATTGCTTTATTTATTCAACTATTTCTTTATGATCAAATCAAGTTTGGTAATTAATCGACATTATTTTCATGCCTCCATTTGTCTATTATAGACATAAATTCTTCATGGGTTTTATTAGATACACTGCCTGGTTTAGAAATTTTAAATTCTTCATCTACAAGAGCCATATTATTTGGGTTTCGTATCCTCTCCGTGAACCCCTTATTGTCTTAGCAAAACCATCGATGCATCTTTGCCGCTATGGAGAACAAAAATATATCTCAAGCGCAGACCATGC
>JAYTGH010000334.1:0-13308 GCA_043733645.1 Flavobacterium sp.
CATTTGCAAACCAACGTTCCAACTATTTATGCGATTGGTGATGTTGTTCGTGGTGCAATGTTGGCTCACAAAGCCGAAGAAGAAGGAACTATGGTTGCCGAAATCTTAGCGGGACAAAAACCACATATCGATTATAACCTGATTCCGGGTGTAGTTTATACCTGGCCCGAAGTTGCTGCTGTTGGAAAAACCGAAGAGCAACTAAAAGAAGCCGGCATTGCCTACAAAGCAGGAAGTTTTCCTTTCAAAGCTTTAGGAAGAGCTCGTGCAGGCGGTGACATCGATGGGTTCGTTAAGATTTTAGCCGATGCCAAAACGGATGAAGTATTAGGTGTTCACATGATTGGTGCCCGTTGTGCCGATTTAATTGCAGAAGCGGTAACCGCCATGGAATTTAGAGCATCTGCAGAAGATATATCAAGAATGTCGCATGCACATCCAACCTTTGCGGAAGCAGTTAAGGAAGCAGCTTTAGCGGCTACGGATAACAGAGCGTTGCATGTTTAGATTGTTAGATAATTAGATCGTTAAATTGTTAGATAATGACAAAAGCCGTTTTAAGAGAAACGGCTTTTGTCATTTAATTCGGGAAGTGGTGATTTTGACATCGGCGGTTGCCCAACTTTTGGCAAGCAAAGCATCCATTTCTTTTATTTTGGCTGGATTATTAAGTTTTTGATAGGCCAATTTCAATCCATGCTGCGCCCAACCATTATTTCGAAATCGCTTCAAATCTTCCTGATACGTCTTTACAGCATCAGTATACTTTCCGGCTTCAATTTGCACCGCGCCAAGATGATGTCGTACAGAGAAAAACCAATCTGGTGGTTCGTTATAATTTAATCCATCCTCGATAACTACTGCTTTTTGAAGCAAAGGAATACTCTGTTTATAATTTCCTTCCGAAGCTAAAATTTCACCTTTCAATACTTTACTGGCAATTTGTAACACATCATACATCGTATTGATATCCCAAATCGTCATTTTTTTCATGGCAGTTTCATTGGCTATAACTTCCAGTTTTGCTAACTCGGCTTTTGCTTTCGCGATATCTTTTTTACCTAAATACGCCATTCCATTGGCATAATGAGAAATAGCTAAAGGATATTTTAACGTATCGGAAACCAATTTCATTTTTAAAATAGCATCCCATTTCCCGAACTTAACTGCAACAAAATAGGGAATAACATAATAATGCTGCAAGGTCGACCAACCCGGTTCTATCATTGTTTTTGGATGCACGAGTTCAGCCGTTTTATTGGCTCCAATCATCGCCCATTTGCAATTCCCTTCTAAAGTAGCACAGGCTGCCATAAAATGATAATTATGCGGATAATACGCCAGCGGATAAGCACCCTGAGCGTGACACATGGTAACATAGGTACTATCTAATTTTACCGAATTAATATTCGCCAAAGTGCCTTTGTGATACTCGCCCGTTCTAATGTAAATGTGCGAAGGCATGTGCACCAAATGCCCTGAACTTGGAGCTAATCCATCATCAAAAAGTTTTGCAGAAGCATTGGCTCTTTCTGCTGTATTGGAAGCTTCAACCGCATGAATATAAAAATGATTGGCACCAATGTGTTTTGGATCCTTCTTTATTATCTTTTCTAAAAGTGTAATAATTTCAGGCGTCCATGGTTTGGCAACGCCTTTATGGTCATATAAATCCCAAGGATGCAAATCCATAATAGACTCAACATACAAAGCCGCTATCGTATTGTCATCTGGAAACTTTTGAGCTACAGCTTTCATAGCTTTCGAATAGGCGGTATCTAATGAACTTCTGTCCTCAACGGATTTAGCAACATATCGTTTTGATAATGCCTGTATTAATGCTTTTTCTTTTTCTGAAGCTGTGGCTGTAAGTTTGAGTGCTTGATGAATCGCTTTATAAGCTCTTTCATAATTATCAGGTTCCATTCCGGCGTTGTAATTTGGACCCAAAACATAGGCATAACCCCAAAAACACATAGCCGATTTAGAATCTAATTTTGTCGCGTAATAAAAAGAACGTGCACCTTCGGCATGATTAAACCCGAAGGCAAATGCTAATCCTTGATTGAAGTATTTTTGAGCTTCAACATTTTTGGTGCTAATCGGAAAATCAATAATAGCCATTCCTTTAAAAAATGGTGCCTTTTTATCGGTTTCAAACCATTTAGCATCGGTAGTTTCGGGAGCGCAACCATAATTACTTTTCCCAATTACAGCTTTTACTTCTTGCTTGTTTTCCTTTTTACAGGAGTAGAATAGCAAAGAAACAAGTACAAGTAATTTTAGAATTCTGTTCATAAGTCTTGCTTTTTATTCCAATCAAAGATAATAGAACTAGACTTAAAATCAAATAGTTATTGATTGTGTCATTTTAGCTTTATTTCCTTTTAAATCCACAAAAAAGGAAATTCTGTATGGTATCAAAAGGCGTTTTATGGTCTTCGATAAAGCAGCCTTTTAGTTGGAAATCTTTTTCGAAAACGTACCGCAGGCTTTCCATATTGTATTGTTTGATTTCCAAACCACTGCACTTCAACGGACCACTATCCGAAAAGGTTCCTATAAACACTCTTCCTTTTTTAGAAACGGCTTTATTCACCAAGTCCGCGTACTTACTAATTTGTTCGGCATTTGTCAAAAAATGAAAACAAGCTCTATCATGCCAAAAGTCATAGTGGTCGGTAGGTTCAAAATCTAAAATATCTGTTTCAATAAAAGTAACTTGCTTCGCCTTATCTCCAAGTCTTTTTGTAATACGGTCAATGGCATTGGCAGAAATATCCAATAACGTCAAATTGGTATAACCTAAATCGAGCAAAGCATCAATAAAATAACTGTCTCCTCCACCAATATCAATAATTTTGGCATCCAAAGGCAATTCCAGAGCGGTTAAAAAATCAACGGAAGTTTGTGGATATTCTTGATACCAACTCACTTCTTTTTCTTGTTTGGTAGAAAATACGTTTTCCCAATGTGCTTTTCTTTTTTCCATTATTTAGTACTGATAGCTTGCATTATTTGTACTTTGCTAATAAACAAAAATAAATTCGTTTTCCCTAATAGCAACCTAAAACTCTTAATTATTTTTATTACTTTTGGCACTCTAAAAAAAAGATTTTATGGCTTCAGTACTATTCGGTGGAAATCCAGTAAACACTAATGGTGACTTACCAAAAGTAGGTGCAAAAGCACCTGCTTTCCAATTGGTAACAACCGATTTATCAATCTTAAGCTTGAGCGATTTTGCAGGAACAAAATTAGTCCTGAATATATTTCCAAGTATCGACACTCCAACTTGTGCTACTTCCGTGAGGAAATTTAACGCTGATGCGAGCAAGTTACCCAACACTAAAGTTTTGTGTATTTCGCGCGATTTACCATTTGCTCAAAAACGTTTTTGTGGAGCCGAAGGATTAGAAAACGTAATAAATCTTTCTGATTTCAACACCGGAAATTTTGGAAAAGCTTATGGGCTTGAATTTATTAATGGCGCTTTTGTTGGCTTACACTCGAGAGCTGTTGTTGTTATTGATGAAAATGGTATTATAAAATATACCGAACAAGTTGCCAATACTTCTGACGAACCTAACTACGAAGCTGCCTTCACAGCACTATAACTAACGATTATGGAATTCGAAAAAGACAACTCATTTATTACCGGAAGATTAAAAAGCGTAAGCTATGCCATTAAAGGCGCTTATAAGCTTATCACTACAGAACATAGTGTGATGGTACAGTTTTCAATTGCCGTTTTACTCATAATTACCGGGTTTTATTTCCATATTTCGAGAGAAGAATGGATGATGCAGACTTTGGCTTTTGGATTGGTTTTAGGTATTGAAAGTCTTAATACAGCTGTCGAAAAAATTGCCGATTTCATTCACCCAGAATTTCACAGCAGAATTGGTTTTATCAAAGATATTGCCGCTGGCGCTGTGATGTTTGCTGCAACTGCTGCCATTGTGGTAGGATTGTTAATTTATGTTCCTAAATTTCTATACTAACTCGATTAAATCTCTATTTTTATAGCGATTATAACTAACCAATGGCAAAAACAATAAAAAAAGAACCTAAAGAGAAAGATCCCCAATCGGATATTAAAATTTTAAAGACCAAAAAGCAATACCGAATGTTGTTTGGCTTTCTTTTGGTTTTATTGTCGATTGCTTTTTTGGTTTCCTTTATTTCCTTCTTTGTTTCTGGTCAGGCCGACCAAAGTGCTGTTGATTCTTTAACAGACAGAAGCGAACATGTAGAGAATTGGTTGGGTAAATTTGGTGCTTACATCGCCGATTTATTCATCTATCGTGGCTTTGGAGTCGCTTCCTTCCTATTTGTAAAGTTGTGCTTTTTAAGTGGTGCCTTTTTGCTGTTAGACTTGCCTATCCGAAAACTTAAAAATACTTGGTTTTGGGATTTGTTTGCTATCATAGTGTTGTCGATGACGTTTGGTTTCTTTGCTACTACTATTCCGGAATTAGGCGGAACTATCGGCTACGAACTCAACCAATTTATTCAGGATTATATTGGAAAAATTGGAACACTACTCGGAATTGTTTTTGCGATTGTTATCTATTTAATTTTCAAAATAAAAATCTCTCCCGACGCGATTAAAACATTCTTTGAAAAGAAACACGCAGCCATCAAAGAGGATTTAAATGGATTAGTATCATCAGATAATGGAGCCGATTATAATTTAGAAGAATTTGCCGTTAAAGAAGAGGAAGTTATTGAAGAACCAACATTAAAACCTTCTCAATTCGAAATCAATAAAGAATCTTTAAAACCAACTATCGAAAATGCTTCTGAAATTAATTTAGAGCCAACGATAAAAATGGTTGTCACGCCTACTTCACAACCAGAGATTATTGAATCTAAAGATGAAGCTTTTGTCATTGAAAAAGCAGCAGATGAAGATGTTATAGAAGAAAATTTAGCAGCTAAATTAGTAGCCGACTTTGGCGAATTTGACCCAACATTGGAATTATCCAACTACAAATTCCCAACGATTGATTTACTAAAAGAATACACTACCGTTGGGATTACCATTAATCAGGAAGAGCTGGAAGAAAACAAAAACCGAATTGTAGAAACGCTGAAAAACTATAAAATAGATATTGCCCAAATCAAAGCTACGGTTGGTCCGTCAGTTACTTTATATGAAATTGTACCCGAAGCCGGAATCCGTATTTCCAAAATCAAAAGCTTGGAAGACGATATCGCTTTGTCGTTGGCAGCACTAGGTATTCGTATCATTGCTCCTATTCCCGGAAAAGGAACGATTGGAATTGAGGTTCCAAACAAAAATCCGACGATGGTTCCTATGAAGACGGTGATTTCTTCGGCTAAATTCCAAGAAGCTGAAATGGAATTGCCAATTGCTTTAGGGAAAACCATTTCTAACGAAACCTTTGTGGTTGACTTGGCAAAAATGCCTCACCTTTTGATGGCTGGTGCCACCGGACAAGGAAAATCCGTTGGTTTAAATGCGGTATTGACTTCATTATTATACAAAAAACATCCGGCAGAAGTTAAGTTTGTTTTGGTCGACCCAAAGAAAGTAGAGCTAACGCTTTTCAATAAAATTGAACGTCATTATTTGGCAAAACTTCCCGATGATGGTGATGCTATTATTACGGATAATACCAAAGTAATTCATACTTTAAATTCGTTGTGCATTGAAATGGACAATCGTTATTCGTTATTGAAAGATGCAATGGTTCGAAATATCAAAGAGTATAACGATAAGTTCAAAGCCCGTAAATTAAATCCGGAACACGGACACCGTTTCCTGCCTTATATTATTTTGGTGGTTGATGAATTTGCTGATTTGATTATGACCGCCGGTAAAGAAGTGGAAACACCAATTGCCCGTTTGGCTCAATTGGCCCGTGCTATCGGAATTCATTTAATCATTGCTACACAACGACCATCGGTAAATGTAATTACAGGTATCATCAAAGCAAATTTCCCGGCACGTATCGCTTTTAGGGTTACCTCTAAAATAGATTCAAGAACGATATTAGATACACAAGGTGCAGACCAATTAATAGGACGAGGAGATTTACTGTATTCCAACGGTAATGATTTAGTGCGGGTGCAATGTGCCTTTGTAGATACACCTGAAGTAGAAAGAATTGTAGATTATATTGGTTCACAAAAAGGGTATGCCAGTGCTTATTTATTACCCGAATATGTTGGTGAAGAAGGCAGTAGCATCAATTTGGAGTTTGATATTTCCGAAAGAGACAACTTGTTTAGAGAAGCGGCTGAGATAATTGTAACCGCTCAGCAAGGTTCGGCATCATTATTGCAAAGAAAGTTGAAATTGGGTTACAACCGTGCAGGTCGACTGATTGATCAGTTAGAAGCAGCGGGAATTGTAGGCCCATTTGAAGGAAGCAAAGCAAGAAGTGTTAACATTACTGACTTGGCTTCGTTAGACCAATTCTTTAACAATGAACAAAACAATGATTAAAATAAACAAAATAGTATCAATCGTTATTTTACTTTTAGTAACTTTTACTACTAATGCTCAAGATAAAAAAGCAAAAGAGTTGTTAGACCAAGTAACAGCCAAGATTAAATCCTACGACAATATCGTTATCGATTTTAAATACACGCTCAACAATTTAAAAGAGAATATCAACAAAGAAAGTAAAGGAAATGTGATTATTGAGGACAATAAATATGTGTTGAATTTCATGGGTGTTACTAAAATATACGATGGTAAAAAAAGCTACACTATTGTTCCAGAAGACGAAGAAGTAACTGTTTCTAGTTTGAATGATTCAGATGATAAAGCGATTACACCTTCAAAAATGCTTACTTTTTTCAACAACGGTTATAAATTTAGCTGGGATATTCTTCAAGATGTAAAAGGACGAAAAATTCAGTATATCAAATTAGTACCAACCAATGCCAAAGACCAACGAAAAGAAATCTTGTTAGGCATTGATTCCCAAACCAAAAACATTTACAACGTGATTGAAATGGGCAAAAATGGAACTAAAACTACGCTTACTGTTAATTCTTTTAAAACCAATCAGCCATTATCAAAAAATCAGTTTACCTTTGCCGCTAGTAAATATCCAAATTACTACATCAATAAACTAGATTAATTTCGGGTGAAAATACTTGACAAGTACTTATTAAAATCCTTCCTTATTACATTTGCTACGGTATTTGTAATTCTCTTTTTCATATTCGTTTTACAAGTAGTTTGGCTATTCATCTCAGAATTGGCTGGTAAGGACTTAGATTTCATAATGATTTTGAAGTTCCTTTTGTTTAAAATGCCAAGCATTATTCCGCTTGTCTTACCCTTATCCATTTTATTGGCTTCCATTATGACTTTTGGAAGTTTAGCCGAAAATTATGAGTTTGCTGCAATGAAATCTTCGGGAATATCATTGCAACGTTCGATGAAAACCTTGATTTACTTCATTACCATACTTAGTGTACTTGCTTTTTTCTTTGCCAATAATGTGATTCCGTATGCCGAATACAAGTTCATTAACTTTCGTAGAAATATAGCTCAAGTAAAGCCTGCATTGGCTATAGCCGAAGGACAATTCAGCCAAGTGGGAACTTATAATATTAAAGTTGAGAAGAAATCGGGTAATAATGGCAGATTTCTTAGCGGTATTACCATCCATAAACTATCTAGCATTGGTGCGGGAAGTAACACTGTTATCAAAGCAAAAAACGGAGAATTAATAAGTAGCGAGAACTCAAACATCCTAAAATTAGTGCTGAAAGACGGATATTATTACGAAGACATTATCCCTAAAAAATTTGAAGACCGTAATAAAGTCCCTTTTGCCAAAAGCGAATTCAAAACTTATATCATCAATATTGACTTATCCAAGCTGAATAGCAGCAATATGGATGAAGAGCAAATCACCAATACTAATACGATGCTTAACGTTAGTGAGCTAAAATTTACCCTCGATTCCTTACAGAAAAATTACAATAAAGATTTGGTTTCTATTTCTGAGAATATAAACTCACGTTCGGCACTGAGTAATTCAAACTTTCCGATAAACAGCAATTCCGGAGTTCCAAGTAAAGTTGTACTCAATCAGACTAATATTCTTCATTATTTTTCAGACAGCGATAAATTACAAATGCTTCGGGTAGCGAGTAGTAATGTTGATGCCACTAATTTTTCTTTAGAAAGTTCCCGCTTTGAATTGGAAGACAAACAAAAGAATATGAGCCTGCACTGGATTGCACTTTACGACAAATTTGTAATTGCTTTTGCTTGTTTATTAATGTTCTTTATTGGCGCGCCTTTAGGATCTATTATACGAAAAGGCGGATTGGGATTGCCAATTGTATTTGCCATACTTATTTTTATCATATTCCATTTTATCAATACTTTTGGAAAAAAAGTGGCACAGGAAGGTGGAATTTCTCCTTTCATGGGCTGTTGGATGTCAACCTTTGTGCTTGGTCCTTTAGCAATTTTGTTAACCAAAAGAGCTACCGAAGACCGAGGTGTTAGTATAGATTTTGGCTGGTTTATCACCATTTATAATCGTTTATTTCCAGCTGAGAACGAAGCTGAATTAGCCGATTCAACTATCGGGACTGAGGGTAATTTTGCTGTTAAAGAAGAAAATAAAACTCAACAGAAAGTAGCGCCAAAGAAAGAAGCGATCTTAATCGACATCGTACAAATTGAAAGCTATCTGAAACAATATCAAACGTTTAGCTTATTTGCTTTTGCTGGTTATGTTATATTACTAATTATTGCATTTACGAGTGCTTTAAAAGGTGCTGCTTTATTAATTTCAATTGCCATTATTGGATGCCTTTTTTATTTTACGATTTATAAATCACAAATAATAGTACTTTCAATAGGAAAGCAAACGGAGAATAAACCCGATTTAAACATCATCATTGTTTTGCTAGGAGCTTTCCCATTCTATCCCCTATTCTATTTTTATAATAGAAGTTATTTAAAAGAAGTTACATCCGAATATACTAAAAGTACGCACTAATGAGCGAAAGTAAAATACACCTCAACACGATAGAAGAAGCCATCGAAGACATTCGACAAGGCAAAATTATAATCGTAGTTGATGATGAAGATCGAGAAAATGAAGGTGATTTTTTGGCTGCAGCCGAAAAAGTAACGCCCGAAATGATAAACTTCATGGCTACTCACGGAAAAGGATTAATCTGTGCACCATTGACGGAGAAACGCTGTGATGAGTTAGAATTGCACTCGATGGTGAAAAATAACACCGACCACATGGAAACCGCTTTCACGGTCTCAGTAGATATGAAAGGAAATGGCGTTACCACAGGAATATCAGCTTCTGACAGAGCTAAAACGATACTTGCCTTAGTAAATGAAGATACAAAACCTTATGATTTGGCTCGCCCTGGACATATATTTCCTTTAACAGCAAAACAAGGCGGTGTATTGCGTCGAACTGGTCACACCGAAGCTGCTATTGATTTTGCAAGATTAGCTGGTTTTAAAGCTGCCGGTGTGATTGTAGAGATAATGAACGAAGATGGCTCTATGGCACGTTTACCAGAACTGGTAGAAGTGGCTAAGAAATTTGACCTTAAACTCGTTTCTATCGAAGACTTAGTGGCCTACAGAATGCAACACGATAGCCTAATTGTCAAAAAAGATGATTTTGAAATAGAAACCCGTTTTGGTAAATTCCGTTTGCGTGCTTACCAACAAACCACCAACAAGCAAGTGCATTTGGCTCTGACCAAAGGCAGTTGGAATCTAGGGGAACCTATACTTACCCGAATTAATTCTACACAAGCCAATAACGATATCCTCAACACTTTAGCCACGGCTATGTATAAAAAACTGGATGATGTTTTCAACCGTATTATTCAGGAAGAAAAAGGAGCAATCCTCTTCATCAACCAGGAAGTTGATTCTTCAGACTTATTGCATCGATTAACCGAATTAAAACAACTTCAGGCCGAAGGCATTTTCAAAGTGCCACAAATTAAAATGGATGTGAAGGATTTTGGTATCGGTGCACAAATACTTCATGATATTGATATTTCTAAGATACGACTTATCTCAAACACTACCCAAACCAAGCGTGTTGGGATGATTGGCTACGGATTAGAGATTACTGAGTATGTGGTTTATTAAGTTTTAGGAGCAGCACTTTTGCTCCCTGCCTCACGCATCCTCCCGCCATCCGCGCTACCTGCCTGCCGTCAGGCAGGGTAGCCAGCTCCTGTCGGGGCTATCTGGGCGTTTTTCTTTCTTTAGTGTCTTAAAACACCCAAAAAATTCACGCTAGTGTGGAGATTAACTTCGATATCCCATAATATAAAGGATTATTTCTACTACTATCTTTTTTAGTTATACAATAGTAACTTAGCCAATTACTACTACTAAAGTCAAATTGTATGTGCTTACCCCCTATGAATGGAGCAGCAACTTAGGAAATGTGATTTAGGGTTAAGAGTCCAACTATTATTTTTTTAATTTTAGATGTATACCATTAGCCTAGGATTGCTATAATAACTACACAAGTGTTTATAGTAACTATCTTATTTTCCTAACTTGTAACTTCAGAGGCTACTTTTCTTTTCGCTTTTTTATCTTCATTTTGTACTTTTTTCAGGATGCTTTTTTTAGTTTTTCCGTTAACGGTGTTAATCCTTTTATTGATTTTCTTAGCCATTTTTTTTGCGGTGTCATCAATTCTTTTCATTAATTTTTTTCCGCTTGATTTTACCAATGTGGCTTCTGTAAGTGCTGATGTAATTTCGGTTGCCATCTTTTTTGAGTTTGATTTCATAACCTTGTTGTTTGAATTTATAGTATTAAATTTTATGGGAATAGCTTTCCATCATAGGAAAACGTATTTATTATTAAATACAAATTTGCGCCATCGGTAGCAATTAGGTAATGACTAGCATCATCTTAATAAGTGATTTTCAACACTTATTTGACACTGCCTGCCATAATTGGTCTTAATAGCAGAAATGAATTTGTAAAAGTGACCCTTGTCATCAATAGAACTGATAATGCTCATTTTTAAATGATAAACCAAGCCCCAACTTTGTCGGCATTTAACAATTCATTCAACAATGTCTATTTTAATATTAGTCCGCCATGGACAATCTATTTATAATTTAGAAAACCGATTTACTGGAACTATCGACATTAGCCTTACTCCATTAGGAGAAGAAGAGGCAAAAGAGACAGGAGAAAAACTCAAAGGCTACACATTTGATATGGCTTATACCTCAATGCTCATAAGGGCACAGGAAAGTTTGCGAATCATTCTAGAAGTAATAAGACAAACAAAAATTCCAGTTGTAAAAAATAATGCTCTGAATGAAAGGATGTATGGAAGTTTGCAGGGACTTAACAAAGACGAAACCTCTAAAAAATACGGTGCCAAACAGGTTGAAATATGGCGTAGAAGTTACTCCACCTGTCCGCCAGAGGGCGAAAGTTTAGCTCAAACATTGGACAGAACAGTACCTTATTACAAAGTTGAAATTGAACCCAAATTACGGGCTGATAAAAATGTGTTGGTTGTTGCACATGGCAATAGCTTAAGAGCATTGATGATGTACTTGGAAAGCATCAGTCCCGAAGATATTGCAAAAGTCAACATCCCGACTGGGTTACCTCGTATGTATACCTTAAACACTGATTTAGAAGTTTTGAGTGTAACCTATTTATGAAATAACAATTACCTTTTACTTAACCTATAATTTTTCAAGATCCTTTTTCATTTCTTCGTATTCCTTTAAATTAATTTTGCCAGAGGCAAATCTTTTTTAAGAATCTCCAATGGCTTATCTTTTCTGTTTCTTTGTCCCGGAATATCATAAGGTATAGCGAATATCCAAAAAATCATTACCAGCCATATTCCCCAACAGATAAAATTCATTCCGCCGTAATAGTGTTCGTAGTACAGAATATTTGTCTTATTAGTTCTTACTCTTGTTTTTCACCTTTTAGCATTTCCAATAGCAATTTGGCTACCGCTGCTGAAGATGCAGGATTCTGTCCCGTGATCAGTAATCCATCTTCTTTTACATAGAATTCCAAATCTTTTCCTTTGCTGTAATGCGCACCGTGTTTAGTAAGCTCGTCTTCCAATAAAAAGGGAACAACTTTGGTTAACTTAACTGCTTCCTCTTCTGTATTCGAAAAGCTGGTCAAGTGTTTTCCTTTTACCAAAGGTTCACCGTTTTTGGCTTTTGCATTCACTAAAGCAGCAGGCGCATGACATACGAAAGCGATAGGTTTTTGGTGATTATAAAAGCCTTCAATCAACTTGATAGAATCTTTATCATTAGCCAAATCCCATAACGGACCATGACCTCCAGGATAAAATACCGCATCAAAATCAGCTTGATTTATTTCGCTTAATTTTAGAGAATGGGCTACAAGGTCAATGGCAGTATTGTCTTTGTAGAATCTTTGAGTGTCCGGAGTTTGTGCTTCCAAAAGTTCGCTTTTGGGATCAACAGGTGGCTGACCTCCTTTTGGGGATGCAATTGTTATTGCTGCTCCTGCATCTGCAAAAACAAAGTAGGGTGTTGCGAATTCCTCTACCCAGAAACCGGTTTTTCCACCGCTGGTTCCTAAAGTGTCATGGGATGTAAGTACGATAAGTATTTTCATATCATTGTTATTTTATTTCTCTTTTTTTATTGGAAAAGCCGTCCTGTACTTTTGAATTTGCCGCATACAATCTTTTTATTTTTTTGCCAAGTGTATTTATTAGTATTGTTGCAGTTAATGCTACCAAGGGTATTATGACAAGTAACGTTTTCATATCTTTTGTATTGGTTATTTTGAAAGAAAATCGGGAAGCTTTATGCTTCCCGATAATACTACTTTAGTCAACATAGGAATAATCATATTCCACTTCCAGTTTATTGTCTACCGACCATACACCCGGAGTATTCCACGCAATATGCCCAGCTTCCTCTTTTTGGTATACCGACGTTACATGACCCGTTAGGGTTACATTTGTTCCCGATGCTTTAACTTTAATGTCATTCGTGTTGATAGACCAATGGCGCGCTAATGCATTCTCTACATCTCTTTGTTCAATGGCATCATGAACTTCAGATTTAATTTTGATGTTATTTGTAATTCCCTTAACCCCTGCAAGATAGTTAATGGCAGTTTTTGCTGCCTCTCTTTGGTAGTTCCAAGGCAATTCTCCATCAAGAGTGATCCATCCATTCTCTACTTTTACCTTTACTTTATCTTTAGGCACCGACCAACTTGCTTGTAACGCATTAAGTACTTCGAGAGCGACTTCGTTGTCGCCTTTT
>JAYTGH010000335.1:0-5140 GCA_043733645.1 Flavobacterium sp.
GGCGCATCCTAATATTCATTTTACGATGTATCACAATGGCAGCGAAATGTTCAACCTGCCCATTTCAAATTTCAGACAGCGCATTGTCAATATTTTTTCGGGCAAAACCAATGAAAAATTAGTTCCTGTAAAGGAAGAAACCGAAATCGTAAACCTTCACGGCTTTATCGGAAAGCCCGAATTCTCAAAGAAAAATAGGGGAGAACAATTCTTTTTTGTAAACAACCGATTTATCAAAAGTGGCTATTTGCATCATGCCGTTATGGCGGCTTATGAAGGTTTGCTTTCAACTGGTGCGCAGCCGAGTTATTTTTTATATTTAGATGTGCCACCACATACAATTGACATCAATATTCATCCAACAAAAACCGAAATCAAGTTTGACGATGAACACGCTTTATATGCTATTTTGCGTTCGTCAATTAAGCATAGTTTGGGGCAATTTAATGTATCGCCTGTATTGGATTTTGATAGAGATCCAAATTTAGATACGCCTTATCAATATCAAAATAAAGAAGCCGAATATCCAACGATTCAGGTCGACAGAGCTTACAATCCTTTTTCGGAGGAGAAGCCTAGCAAATCTTTTGCATCTTCTTCCAATTATAAAAAACCAGAAGCGCAACCGAGTTGGGAAAGTTTGTATGTTGGTTTAAAGCAAGCCGGACAAGAGATTGCCGAAATGACTTTTGAAAATGATGCCGTAACGTCTTCGTTATTTGAAGAAAATGAAATAGAGCAGGAAGTCAAGCGAACGTATCAAATTCAGAAGAAATATATTGTCAGCCCAATAAAATCAGGTATGGTTATTATTAATCAGAAGCGGGCGCACGAACGTGTTTTGTATGAGGCCTTTTTGACAAGCATGACGGTGCATCAGGCATCGAGTCAAAAGATGTTGTTTCCGTTGCAGTTGTATTATTCGTTTGCAGAAATAGAATTGATAGCCGAATTAAAATCTTCTTTGGAAAACACGGGCTTTATTTTTGAGACGATTAATGAAGACAATGTGGTAATTTCCGGTTTGCCTGTCAATGTGACCGAAAGTGAAATTTCTATTGTTTTGGAAGAGTTATTGAGTGACCTGCAAGATGGAATTCCGGAGAGTAGCTTTTGTCAAAATGATACCATTGCCAAATCGATGGCCAAAAGTTTGGCGGTAAAAACAGGAACCTATTTAACCGAAAAAGAACAAGAAAATTTGGTACACAATCTTTTTGCCTGCAGAGAACCGAATGTATCACCATTTCAAAAACCAACATTCATCACGATGAGTGTTGAAGATTTAGATAAAAAATTCAACGTATGATGCGAATGACCGAAACTGTTAAGCAGTTACTGATTATCAATATTATATTTTTTATAGGTTCACAGATTGTGCCAATGGCTAATCCATTGTTTTCGATGTATTATCCGGAAAGTCCTGATTTCAGGATTTGGCAGCTTATAACACACATGTTTATGCATGGAAGTGTTATGCATATTTTTTTCAATATGTTTGCCTTGTATTCTTTTGGATCAACATTAGAACATTTTTGGGGCGCTAAAAAGTTTATTTTTTTCTATATCTCTTGCGGATTGGGGGCAGTTTTACTACACCAGGGAGTTAATTATTATTATTTCCATAAGGGCTTGGATTTATTAGTTGAAAATGGACAGAATAAAACAGAAATATTAAACCTTTTAGCTCATGGAAAATTTTCAACTAATTGGCAGAATATAATTCCATTGAGTGATTATAATCATTTTATGCAAAGCTTTTTTGTTCCAGTTCTCGGTGCATCCGGTGCTATATATGGTTTATTGATTGCTTTTACATTTATGTTTCCAAATGCCGAATTAGGTATTATGTTTATTCCGATTCCGATTAAAGCGAAATATTTTGTGCCAATATATTTGCTTTTATATGATGGTTTTTTCGGAATATTTGGCAATTCTTTTTTCGGAGTTGGGGATGATGTCGCTCACTTTGCCCATCTGGGTGGTGCCATTACAGGTTTCTTAATGATGTGGTACTGGAAACGAAATCAGTTTAATAAAAATCGTTGGGATTAGTTATGAATTTAATAGAAGACTTAAAATTCCAATATAAAATAGGCAATGTAGCTATCCGACTGATTTTTTGGAATCTCATTTTTTTTGCCGTACCTGAAGTTTTTTTTGCCTTGCCTCAACTTTTCCATGTGAATATTGATTACCTCAGTTATGTTAGTTTGTCTACTAATTGGAGCGATTTGGCATGGAAACCTTGGTCGATATTAAGCTATGCTTTTTTTCATTTTACCATTATCCATTTAGTGTTCAATATGCTGATGCTTCATTTTACCAGCAGATTGTTTCTAACTTTTTTTACACAAAAACAACTGTTTGGCGTTTATTTACTTTCTGCTATTTTTTCAGGCTTGGTTTTTTTATTAGGTTATCATTATCTACCAATGTTAGCTAATGTTAGTACAACTATGGTTGGTGCTTCCGGGGCAATTATGGCAGTATTGATTGCTACAACGACATATCAGCCATTTATGGATGTTAGATTGGTATTATTTGGAAAAGTAAAGCTATGGCAAATCGCAGTTTTGTTTTTGTTCCTTGATTTGATTCAACTTCCTATGAATAATACTGGCGGGCATATTGCACATTTAAGCGGAGCATTTTTTGGTTATATTTACATCAAACTGTTGCAAAACGGAACTGATTTGAGTCGGATTGTTAATTCGACAATTGATTTTTTTACTAATTTATTTGGTCCAAAAAAAGCAACACCTTTCAAAAAAGTGCATGTAAACCCAAAAAAACCTGCTGTTAAAAGGGAAAGTAAGATTGTTGTTAAGGATAAAACCCAACAGCAATTGGACGAGATTTTAGATAAAATTAGTCAATCGGGTTATGATAGTTTAACAGTAGAAGAGAAAGAGTTTCTTTTCAAAGCAGGAAAATAGTGCTCAGTTAAAAAATTAAATGAAGAAACTTTCGTGGTTTAATAAAGTAGTATTTGGATTCAATATAGTCGTTACTGTATTGACTTTTGTTGCTTATGTTTTACCATTTCTGGCTCCCAAAATGTTTCCACTGCTTTCTGTACTGACTTTAATTTTACCGTTGTTTCTTATTTTAAACGCTTTGTTTTTTATTTATTGGCTGCTGCAATTGAAACGCCAGGTCATTCTTTCGGGTTTAGTTTTATTACTCGGAATTACGTTTATCAATAAGTTTTATAAATTTTCTTCCAGCGATAGTGATAAAGAAGAGAAAGACTTTACCGTCATGAGTTACAACGTTCGTTTATTCAATTTGTTCGATTGGATTCCAGATAGAAAAGTTGGCGACACTATTTTGAGCTTTATCAATGAGCAAAACCCCGACATATTGTGCATTCAGGAATATTCGGAAAATGCTAAAGTTGATTTGAGAGTATACAAGTATAAAGCCATTTTTATGGAAGGGAAAAATATCAAAACGGGACAAGCTATTTTCTCTAAATTTCCAATTTTCAATCAAGGTGATTTCAAAATTCCAACGGCAGGAAATAATATAATTTATGCCGATGTTAGAAAAGGAAAAGACACTTTGAGAGTCTACAATATTCATCTGCAATCTATCAAGATTTCTCCCGATGTGAATGAAATCTCGGAGAATGTTGATGCTATAAATCAAAGTAAATCTGTACAAGTTTTTGCTAGGATTCGCGATGCTTTTAAAAAACAAGAACATCAAGCCGAGAGTTTAGTAAAGCATAAAAACGAATGTACGTATCCTGTTATTATTTGTGGTGATATGAATAATAGCCCATTTTCGTATGTTTACCGCAATATAAAATCTGATTTGAATGATTGCTTTGAAGAAGCAGGAAACGGTTTTGGGCAAACTTATAAATTCAAATATTATCCAGCCCGAATTGACTATATTTTTGCCAGTAAAAAAATGAAAGTCAAAAGCTTTAAAACCTTTACCAAGTTTGAAAACTCTGATCACTTTCCTGTGATGACTAGGCTTTCGTTTTTAGAATAACTAAAGCTGTTGTTTCTTCAAATATTCCAATGCATATCTTCCTTCATTAAACAGCAAATCCAAAATAGAAAGGTTATTTAAATAACCATGTTTTTCTCCAAAAACCTGTGTGTAGGATTCAAATTCTGAATTGTCTTTTTTGCCGTTGATTAGGTTTCGGAAATCGTTTTTGTCATTTACCTCATGAAAATACTCGGTTGTTTCATTGTAATCAAATTCTAATCGGAGACATTTAGAAACAATCGACATCGTTTCTAAATTCAAGTCCATTAAAAAAGTATGTTTCTTTTGGAAAATGGGTAAAATGTCATCTTCAAAATACTCAAAGAAAGGCGAAGTTCTATAAGCTGCTTCAAGTGATTTAAAGTGTTGTTTTTGCCAATCGAAAGCAGTTTCAATTTTGACTTCTTTTATGCGTTGATGCGCTTCTTTGGAATGTTTTATTGGAACATTTAATAGTTGAATCCCGTTTGGACTGTAGATATACATACGGTTACGGTTGGTTTGTTTCTTAAAATTATCTTCCATTTCAAAAGTTACAATATCAGCTTTGGCAATAGCCACAAAATGACTGATTGAAGGGAAGTAGGAAGGATGGATGATGATATTGCTCATTTTCTGTTCTAAGAGTTGTAAGTTGTGAGTTGTAAGTTTTTAACCTATAACTTACAACTCACAACCTATAACAATTAAGCTTTATTCGATTTTCTCTTTTTCCAAAAATAATCTCCTACAAAATACAAGGCTAACAAACCAAGGAAATATTTGAAATAGGATTGAGGTTGACCTTCACCATTAACTGTTGTGAATAATCTATCCCAACGGATTTTGTTAAGTCCTTTTCCGTTAGAATCCCAGCTCATCCAAATAAAAACAGGTTTTCCTACGATATGATCTTCCGGAACATAACCCCAATAGCGGCTATCTTCAGAGTTGTGACGGTTGTCTCCCATCATCCAATAATAGTTTTGTTGGAACGTATAGGTTGTTGCTTTTTTGCCATCTATATAAATGTCATCGCCAACCAGTTTCAAATCGTGTTTTTCATAAACAGAAATCAATCTCTTATAGAAAGGAAGCGTTTTAAGATTTAAATCCACTGTTTTTCCAGCTTGTGGAATGTATATAGGGC
>JAYTGH010000336.1:0-13261 GCA_043733645.1 Flavobacterium sp.
TTTGAAGGAATCCTAGAAGCCGATTCTATTGCACTTGACCCGCACAAATGGCTGTATGCACCATTGGAAGCAGGTTGCACATTGGTAAAGAATCCGCAACATTTGATAGACACTTACAGTTCTCATCCTGCCTATTACAATTTCAGCAGTCACGAAGAGGAGCCCTCACTCAATTACTATGAATTTGGGTTTCAAAATTCAAGGGGATTCAGAGCATTAAAAGTGTGGATGGCTTTGCAGCAAGTAGGAAAAAATGGTTACATAGAAATGATCGGAGAAGACATAGCATTAGCACAGCTTCTGTTTGAAGAGGCAAAAAAACATCTGGAGCTTGAAGCGGTTACTCAAAATTTAAGCATCACCACATTTCAATATGTCCCTACCGATTATGTGCATCAAGAGAATGAGAGCCAGGAATATTTAAACAACTTGAATGAAAACTTGTTAAACAAGTTACAAGAATCAGGCGAGGTGTTTTTATCAAATGCTGTTGTTGATGGAAAATATTGTTTGAGAGCTTGTATTGTGAATTTCAGAACGTCAAAAAAAGACATTCATGAAGTAATTGAAATTGTTGTCAGTGAGGGTAGAAAAGTTCACGAAATACTTCAAAACAAGTGATAATCATTTTTATCAACTATAGACGTATCCAAGATTTACGCCTTCAAGTACATTAGCACGAACGCATAACAGCCTTCTCGCAACCAGCCTGCCGGCTGGCAGGTTGCGAATTTTGTGGTAAGTTCACGTTTACGTTTCGCAAGAAGTTGCATCTTTAACAGAAAATATAAAGTTCCGAACTTCGCAACTACGAGAAGGCGGAACGTTGGCAGCAACCCTCAGAAAAATCCTCCAAATAAGAAACTATCTACTTTAAAATAAAATCTAAACTAAATTTTACGATATTTACCAAAATTAAGATTTAGTAAAAAATGTATAACACTGTTCCCGACCAATTAAGAAAATTAGCAATTGAAAATGTATTTAGCACTAATACATATAAAAACTGTTGGCAAACATGGCAACCAGAAATTATAAAGCTTTTAGGTAATAACTATACAGAAAATGAAATCTTAAATATTGGTGACCATCTATCAGATATTTTCAGATCTACTGGTGGCGGGGGAAGAGGTCAAGGAGAATTGTCGGCAAGCGGTACAGCTTGGGAATGTTTGGTTTGTTGAATTAATTATACATTTTTTTCAAAATTTGTAAACCAATCCGTATCTACTTTAACAGATTCTTTTAATTCAACTTTCAATCCTAGGTTTAACTCTTTTAATTTTTCGGCAAGTTTTTCTCCATCCATCAAATCAATAGCGGGAGCACCATCTCTAGTTGCTTCCAATATTGCATCTCTTGTAAAAGATGCTGTAGTAATAAATAATCCTTTGTCAGTCCGACCCACCATTGCACCTCTAAAATCTCTAATATCTTTTGCTCCAACTTTAGATTTAGCTTGATATTTTTTACATTGAAAAATAATGTGAAAACTTAAAATTCCATTAATTTTTGCAATTCCTCTGCCATCAATTCCACCATCGCCGGTCCTACCGGTTACTTCAACTTGTGTAAAGCCCTTTTCTCTCAAAACTCTTTGAATTAATCTTTCAAAAGCTGATGGGGATAAATTTTCCGTAATTACATTTATAACTCTTTCTTTCCAATCTTCATCATTATTTACTTCTTGATTTGTCAAATTTTCTAATTGCTTATCCCATTTAACTTTTATTGATGTAAAATCACCACTTGAACTTATAGACCATACACCTCTTTGTGAATTTTCTAAAAGTCCTTGATTTTTAAGCATTGTTCTAACCCAAGCCATCTGATATTCAAACTCAGTTTGGTTGGTATCTTTATGCATTATTCCTAACAAATCATCTGATACTTTTAAAACTTCAATTACTTTTGAGTTAATCTCATCATTCGAACCTGAACCACCTAATTCTTGAATGGCTTGTAAAACGGGTTTAAAAAAATATTCTCTTTTTGGAAATTCCGCCATAAAATTGTTTTGAAATTCTTAATTTTGTAATCAAACTTAAAATAAAATGAAGAAAACAAATGTATTAATTCTTTTTGGAGAAAACGAAGTTAGACAATATGAAAATACAAATAAATTAGATGGTCTTATTGAAAATATATCAAAATTTGAATTTGATACCGAAAACGAAAAAAAATCTTTTTTACTTGGATTGAGAACTGGAATTGGATGGCAAGATTTTATTATAATCGAAGAATTATTGAATGTTTTTTAAAATTGAAAGAGCAATAGCTCTAGCCAATAATGGTTGAGTTGCATTTTTAACCAACTCAATTTGTGAAGATCTAAATACCCAATTTGGTTGTTGTTTATGATTATTTAGACTTCCTTGAAAAACAAATGAATCGTCGAACGATTGAAGTCTTGCCATTTCTCGAACAGTTAATGCTCTAGGATTTGAATAGTGAATATAATCATCAGCTATAGTCATAATTGTAGAACTTTGACCATCTGGTTTTAATACGGTATAACTTCTTTTATCAGATTCTAAACCAATTTCTTTTAAATTAGACTTCGCAGATTCATAATTCCCAGATTTTAAAATCACATCCAATCGTTTTATCACATCATCATTTTGTTTACTTGTTTTATGATTATGTAATGGCGCAACTAAATGTGACAATGTGTTCTGAAGTTCTTCAAAATTTCTAACATAAAAAGGATTCTTTGCGTTTGCAAACCTTCCATTTAAACGTCCTTTTTTTGACCAATCAGAATAACTTAGCCCATCATTTTCATTAGGTTTGCCATCAATATTCCTTTTCAGAATCAACGATTTCATTTTTTCAGTTGAACCATTGTATTGAGCTTTCAAATTGATTTTTTCATAATCAAATCTTTCATCATCATTTCCTACAAAATCTAAATCATAAATAGCTTCAAAAACATTAACTTTTTCACTATTCATTACTGTTGCTGGAACATTGTCTATAAGTTTTTGGTCTTTTCGACAACCAATAAAAAGAACTCTTTCACGGTTTTGTGGAACTCCATAGTTTGATGCCAAAGCAACAAAAGGTTGTTCAATATTATACAGCCTAATTTTAGATAAAATAGTTGCAAACTCTTTTTCTTTATTACATTTAATAACAAATAAATTTAAGCCTTGTACACATTCATCAAAAGAATAATCAAATATTTCTAGAGCACTAATAATCTGTTTAACTTCATCAGAAAAAATTTCATTTGGCTTTAAGTTGTTAAATGCAATATGTATTTTTTCAATAATTGATTCAGATTCAATGGAAGTCAAAAAAGTATCAAAATCGTCAGCAAAAAAATCATTATCTAAGTTAGAGAATGCTTTTTCGTTTATTACTTTTTTTCTAATATATTCAAGTTCCTTAACACGTTTTAAAAGATTAAATCCATGACGAATTGTGCTTATATTCTTATCTGTTTTACTTGTTTTATAATCAACAATCTTTGGTGTTAAAAGTCTAAACTTATTTTCTAAATTGTTGATGTAATTATTCTTTAAATTATCTAATTCTTTATCAGTTGCTTTTTCAAATTGCAAACGTAAATTATAACATTCTAAAATAAACGGTTGCTCTGCTTCCATTTTCTTAAGCTGAGAAACAAAAAAAATAAGTTGATTAAATTCTTTTAAATCAACAATAGATCTAATCTCTTGCAAAATCATATCCTTAATCTTGCCTTGCTCTTTTGTCAAAATTCCTTTGACATTTTCCATAACAAAATATTTAGGACGCAATTGTCTAATAACTTTTAAGTAATGAGCAAATAAATCATCTTTTTTATCAAACTTCTTTCTTTTGCCTGCCAAGCTAAAACTTTGACAAGGTGGACCGCCACATACAATATCAATTTCTTTATCTCCAATTTTTTTAAGAAAATTATCTAAAAAATCTGGTTCAGTAATATCTTGGCGAAGAAAATCAGCATCTAAACCCAGTTGATAATTATATCTTGCTAAATGTGTAAGTTCACAATTTTCATTTATGTCACTTGCCAATCTAAAATCATAATATTTATTTCCATATTCCGCTTGAAGAAATCCTTCGCTGAATCCACCTGCACCTGCAAACAAATCAACAAAAGTTATTTTAGATTTATTTTCATATTCGGCAGGAGGTTCAGAAACTATATTTATGTCTGTGTTTTTCCTTCTACTGTTAACTAGTGAAATTATTTTTTCTTTAATCTTTTTATCAGTAAAATTAAAATGCAGTTCCGTTTCAAAATATCTTTCAACTGCTTGTTTAAGAAAATTTAAAAACTTGTTTATTGATTTATGTGAATATTCAGAGTCCCTTACCAATTGATTTGTGTTGTCCCAATCTTCTTTTAAAATCTTCTCTCCAGTTGCAACTTTAATTTTTGTGTTCTTTTGATGCAGAACAAGATGGATTGGATATCTATTGTTTTTATCGGCTTTATCGAGGTAGAATTTGACATTTACCATTTTACGGACATTTTTACGGATGCGGACAAATTTACGGACAAATTTTTAATATACAAGAAATATCAAACTTATTTTAAATTCAAATTGATATTTTGAAGTAAATAATAAGGGCAGCTTGTAACAATTGCTAAAACTCATGGCTAGTTTTTCGGTAGATTGTTCGTTTACTTTTCATAACTTCGCTCGGTCGGATATGGAAAAATGATTTCCTTAAGCCGCCACGAGCTCTAGCAAGGAAACGTTAAGTCTATATCTTAGTACGAATCAAAGCGCACCTCTGCTTTCCTTTGAAAAAGGCAACCTTTTTTATCAAATACAAAGTATAAGCACGAATCTTTCGTGTGGTATTGTAGAAGACTAGGTATAGGAGAATTGCTGTTGATTTATCGTTATTTAGAATAAATTGATTTAATGTCACACAAAAGGGCTCGTTTGGCGCAACCAACCTGACGGCTGACATCTTGCAGATTAAATTACTCCACACAACAATAAATTGCATCAAATGGGGTGGTTGGAATCTATTTAAAAGGCATCGTTAACGCTATGCCGTATTTCGTATTATCAAATTAATAAAAAACATAAAATATATTGCATACCCCTAAACAAAATAGGGTTTAAAATTATTATTTAATAAAAATGAATCTAGTGATATAATTTTTAAAGGGTATTACATATAAAAATAATATTTTTATAAAAAAATACATCTACTATGAAACCCAGAAGAATTGTTTTAAGTGTGATACTCATCACTATTTTGATTCTTACCTTCTTTTCAAATCTTATTTTTAAGAACAATGCAACTCCTGTTGAAATTGCAAAATTCGATACCGGAGATACAGCCTGGATGATTGTGGCTACAGCATTGGTACTTTTAATGACGCCTGGTTTAGGTTTCTTTTATGGCGGCATGGTTGGAAAGAAAAATGTAATCAGCACCATGCTTCAAAGCTTTATGGCTATGGTAATTGTGAGCGTCTTATGGGTAGTGATCGCCTATGGCTTATGCTTTGGCCCTTCAATTGGTGGTTTTATTGGAAATCCGCTTCCAAATTTATTTTTTAATAATGTCGGCGTGACTTCATCTTGGTCATTGGCACCAACAATACCTTTACTCCTGTTTGCCCTTTTTCAGGTTAAGTTTGCGATTATTACTCCGGCACTTATTACCGGAGCTTTTGCGGAGCGAATTCGGTTTTGGGCTTATTTGTTGTTTATGGTTTTATTCATTTTGTTTATATATGCACCTCTAGCCCATTGTACATGGCATCCGAACGGAATTTTCTTTAAAATGGGTGTGTTAGATTTTGCAGGTGGAACTGTAGTTCACATGAGCGCAGGTTGGGCAGCATTGGCTGGAGCGATGTTTTTAGGAAAAAGAAAAGTTCAGAAAGCAAATCCGGCCCGAATTACTTATGTTTTATTAGGTACAGGATTGTTGTGGTTTGGATGGTTCGGATTTAATGCTGGTTCTGCTATGGGAGCAAATGGTTTAGCCGCACAAGCTTTAGGAACAACAACAGTTGCAGCTGCATCAGCATCAATGGCTTGGGTATTTTTGGATAAGATTTTAGGACATAAACTTTCGGCAATGGGCGCTTGCATTGGGGCTGTTGTTGGTTTGGTTGCTATAACTCCGGCTGCGGGTTATGTCAGTATTGCTCACGCGATAACCATTGGAATCATTTCTAGCATTGTTAGTAATTTTGCCGTAAGCAAATTCCCGAAAGGAAAAATCGATGATGCCCTAGATGTATTTGCATGCCACGGTGTTGGCGGAATGACCGGAATGATTCTAACAGGTGTGTTTGCCTCAAAAGCAATAAATCCTGCTGTTGTAGATCAAGGATTGTTATTTGGCGAAACTAAGTTATTTACAAACCAACTAATAGCTTTAGTTTGCGTTTCTGTCTTTGCTTTTGTGGCTTCGTATGCGCTTTTCTTTATTGTAAATAAAATTACACCATTGCGGGTTAGCGAAGAAAAAGAAGCATTAGGATTGGATATTACACAACATGGGGAGTATTTGTAGTTGGCAGTTACAGTCGCAGTTTTCAGTCTCAGTCTCAGTTTTCAGTCTCAATTGGAGTATTTATTAAATAATCTTCAGTATATGTGTAAGTTTTTAGCTATCTTAGCTCTATGGATTTTAGAGAATTACTAGCTTATCGAAAAGCATTTCATTTAGCAATGGAAATTTTCAATATTTCCAAATCGTTTCCAATAGAAGAGCGCTATTCAATTACTGACCAAATAAGACGTTCTTCTAGAAGCATCTGCGCTAATATTGCTGAAGCATATCGCAAAAGAAGATATATAAATCATTTTATAAGTAAATTATCTGACAGTGATGCCGAAAATTCTGAAACCAACGTTTGGTTAGAATTTTGTCATAATTGTGGGTATATAAACAGAGAAACTTATGACAGTTTAACTGAACAGAATATTGAGATTGGAAAATTAATTAACCATATGATTAACAATCCCGATAAATTTGGTTGCAATTTAAAAGAATAAACACTAAGTCTGTGACTGAATACTGAGACTGCGACTGAAAACTGAGACTTAAATCCCAGTATAATTACTTGGTGTAATTTTCATTAATTCAGCTTTGATTGCATCTGAAACCTCTAATGTTGCTATAAAATCATGGATTGCCTTTTTATCTATAACCGAATTCGTTCTGGTTAACCCTTTCAATGCTTCATACGGATTTGGATAACCCTCACGTCGTAAGATGGTTTGAATAGCTTCGGCAACAACAGCCCAGTTTTTCTCTAAGTCTTCTGCGAATTTTGATTCGTTAAGTAATAGTTTGTTCAAGCCTTTCAATGTAGCATCAAAAGCAATTAATGTGTGTCCAATTGGAACGCCAATATTCCGCAACACCGTACTATCAGTCAAGTCACGTTGCAATCTTGAAATTGGCAATTTGGCCGAAAGATGTTCAAATATCGCATTGGCAATTCCTAAATTCCCCTCCGAGTTTTCGAAATCAATTGGATTTACTTTGTGTGGCATCGCCGAAGAGCCTATTTCACCTGCTTTTATTTTTTGTTTGAAATACTCCATCGAAACATACGTCCAAATATCTTTGTCTAAATCGATGACAATGTTGTTTATTCTTTTTAGTGCATCAAAAAACGCTGCAAAGTGATCGTAATGCTCTATTTGTGTAGTTGGAAAGGAATGTTGTAAACCGAGAGTTTCTTCCACGAAAGTGGTACCAAACTGCTTCCAATCTATAGTTGGATAGGCAACATGATGTGCATTATAATTTCCGGTAGCACCACCAAACTTTGCCGCAAACGGAATATTGAACAGTAAACGCATTTGTTCTTCCAAACGTTCTACAAAAACTAAAATCTCTTTTCCTAAACGTGTTGGCGAAGCTGGCTGACCATGGGTTCTGGCCAACATTGGAATGTCATTCCATTCCATTGCTAATTCTTTAAGTTTTGCGACTAATCCAATTAATGCTTTTAAATATACTTCCTGAAACGCTTCTTTTGTCGATAACGGAATGGCAGTATTGTTAATATCCTGTGAGGTTAAACCAAAATGAATAAACTCTTTGTAGGCTGATAATCCTAGTTCCTCAAACTTATCTTTGATAAAATATTCTACTGCTTTTACATCGTGATTGGTAGTTTTCTCAGTATCTTTTATCCAAAGAGCATCTTCGGTTGTGAAGTTTTTATAGAGCTTACGCAAGCTGTCAAAAACAGTTGGGTTTACTCCTTTTAGTTGCGGCAAATCAGCTTCACATAAGGCGATGAAATACTCAACTTCTACCAAAACGCGGTATTTAATTAGTGCTTCTTCAGAGAAATAATTAGAAAGCGATTTGGTTTTACTTCTATATCTCCCGTCAATGGGTGAAACGGCGTTTAGTGGAGTTAGTGACATGTGTAGTGTTGTTTATTCTGAATTTATTTCAGAATCTTTTGTAAGATGCAAATTTAGGCAATCCTATTTAGAATACAGAAAATAGAGAATAGAAAATAGATAAAAGACGAAGAGAGGATAGACTGTCTCTTATCTTTTTGTCTATCCTCTATTATCTCTTAACAATTTTTCTCTTAACAACGGAACCCCCTCAGTGGCATTCATAGTAATAACTTCTAAAGGATTTTGCAAATTGTTGATACCTGCCGGTCTTGGGTCTATGTAGTAAATAGGAACATTCGAATTCGCATAATGCATCAAACTTGCCGCCGGATAAACCTGAAGCGATGTACCAATAACCGCTACATAGTCGGCTTGTTCTGTGATCGTTATCGCTTCTTCTAAAGCCGGAACCATTTCGCCAAACCAAACAATATGCGGTCGCAATTGATTGCCTTTATCATCAACATCACCAAGGACTAAATCGTGTTGCCAATCTAAAACATACTCTTCTCCCGAAACTTCGGGATTAGTGCTTCGTACTTTTAATAACTCGCCATGCAAATGCAACACTTTAGTGCTTCCCGCCTGCTCATGCAGATTGTCTACGTTTTGAGTAATAATATGCACATCAAAATCTTTTTCCAGTTCGGCTAAAACTATATGACCTTGATTCGGTTTCACTTCGTGCAATTGTCTGCGACGTTGGTTATAGAAATCTAAGACCAATTCCTTGTTTCTATGCCAACCTTTGGGCGACGCTACATCCATCACATTATGACCTTCCCATAATCCATCAGCATCGCGAAAGGTTTTGATACCGCTTTCGGCAGAAATTCCGGCACCGGTTAGAACGACGAGTTTCTTTTTCATGATTCTTGTTTATAGTTTCAAAAATAGTATTTTAGCAAAACTAATCTCCTTCTTTTGTCAACAGAATTTAAAACAAAATATAAACGCAGCCTTCTGGATAGTAATTCCATTGAATTACATCTGCACCCTAATTTCATAGAGCATGTAAACAAGAATATGAATAATAGTATCACTACTTTTAAATTAAGTGATATTAAAGAGTTTCGATATGGAGTTCGTTGGTATCACTATTACTTTATTTTTGGGAGAGAATACCAAATTTATGTAAGAAACTATAATAATGAAGTTATAAAAATAAATTTCAGTACTTATTTTAAAAGGAAAAAGAAAATCTATAATCAACTTTATTCTGAATTGATTGATTCGTTATGGAAATTATATTTTTATCCACAAGTTAATGCCTATTTAAAAGAATTTGAAGCTGGTGAAATATTTCAAATTGGAGAGACAAATATTAACCCTGAAGGAATAATTATCAGAGTTAGTGAACTTACTAAATTAGATCGACAGCTGATTCCATGGAAAGATGTCAGGACTAGAGACTATGCTACTTATTTCTCTATTTATTCTGCTCAGAATCCGAGAGCCATACATCGTGGCTATTCCTATAAGGAAGACTGGAACACTGCCGTACTTTATAGTGTTGTGAGAACAATACTTAGAGATAATAAAATCGAAGAACATTGATAAATAAGCTAAATATTACTATGGTTATTCTTATTAAATATGTTTATAACTTACTATAAGATAGTTACGATTTAAATAAACATTTGATAGATTTGGAGTAGTAATCATTATGACATCCTATGAACGAAATTACCTCTTCTAAAAAAATCATGTACCGTCTATTGCTTGCTGCTATCATAATTTTAATGGGATATCTTTCCCTGATTTTTTTTAATAAATATGATAGTCACAGTTATATAAAAGCTGAAAATATAGTTTTCGCTATTGTTTTTTTACTGATCGGTTTGGGGTGTCTGTTGATTTATGCGAGCGTTAAAGATATTACTATTACTGCAACACAAGTTGAATTTAAGTCGTTTTTGGATTATAAAACAAGGACACTACGTTTAAGTGATATTAAGGCTTACACACTTCAGGTTATCCCTAATAAGTATGGAAAAGACCGAGAAGCCTTTACCCTTTTTACTAAAGAAGGTGAAAAGATAAAAATAAAAGGAAATCTTTACAGTAATTATGATGAACTCAAAGGATTATTAAGTAAGAATGTGTCACGAGATGAAAAATTAGAAGTAACCCTTCAAAACCAAAATAGACAAAAGGCTTCTCTGTTTATGACTGCAATAGGGATTATAATACTAACATCCAGCTATTTATTACGAGACAAAGAAGTTAAGCCAAATGAAATTGTTTACATCAAAGATATTGCAGCTGATAATATCACAGAATATAAAGGCAGAAAAGGGAATTCGTCTTCACTTACTATTGACCTAATGAAATATCCTGATTTCAGATTTAAAATTTCGGGGTTGAGATACAACGCTACTGATTCTGAGGCAGCGCTTCGTGAAATTCACACATGGGACTCTATTATGATTGGTATACCCAAAGAGGATTTTGATAAAAAAATCAGTAAAACCGTAACTCCTAATTTCTTTGATATCTATTTTGGCTATAAAGGCATAGCAGTTTATGAACTGCGTGACAGGAACTATGAATTTTTATCTGTTGCCAACTATAACGGGAAAGTTAAAAAGCATTTTTTTCTGGCAATGGGTTTCTTTAGCTTTCTGGGAATATTATTTATGGTATTGGGAATATTCAATTATTTTAAGGCAAAGAGAAATCTAACTGAAATTGTTTAATGAAATTTAGCTTATGGAACGTATCAAAAAAATAGCTACCCGGTTTTTCTTTCTTTATTTTTTACTGACCATTGCTCCATGGTTTTGGCTTGATGTGTTTCCAGGAGTAAGTTATATCACAAAGTTTTATACTAAGGCAATACAGTGGATTGTTTTTAGATTCAATGATTGGTTTCTACATATTAAAGTCAAGCTGAATACTGAAGGTTATGGAAGTGGTGATACCTCTTACGCCTGGGCTGAGTTTTATACCATCATTATATTGTCATTGTTGATTGCCATTGTCTGGGTAATTTTTAATAAACGTGAAAAAGAATCCAGGTCACTCGAGTACTGGCTGCACAATTTAATCCGCTACAACCTGATGACGGTTGCTTTTAGTTATGGGATTATCAAGTTGTTTGCTTTGCAGATGCCTTTCCCTAATCTGAGTCAGCTCGCAACTTCTTTAGGCGACTTTCTACCAATGCGATTAAGTTGGATGTTTGTTGGTTACTCGCAATCTTACGAATTCTTTTCGGGAGTGATGGAAGTCACTGTTGGATTGCTATTACTTTACAGAAGAACTATTCCTCTTGGGTTGATTGTTGGGCTTGGTGTATTTATTAATGTATTTGCAATGAATATGTGTTATGACATTCCGGTTAAGCTGTACTCCATGCAAATTGTTATCGGCTGTTTCTTTTTATTAGCCATTGACAGCAGAAAGTACTTGAATTTCTTTATCTTCAATAAACCCACCGTCGCGACTGCAGGCTATAATTATCGCTTCACCAAAAGATGGCAAAGGGTTGGACGTATCGTTTTAAAAACAGTATTTATAATACTTGTTATTGGTGGGAATACTTATAGCAGCATAACCTGGTATGGGCAAACCAATGCATCGGAAGCCAGTGTTATTCCCCAAGGCGTTTACAACATTAAAACATTTAAAAAGAATAATCAAATTACTGTTATAGAAGCTTCGGACAGCCTGGTATGGAAGGATTTCATATTTGACAAAGGAAAACTGGGCAGTATCAAAACCAGCGATACTATTTTTAGAAAAAGATACGGGCGAGGTTATTTTGGATATGAAGCCAACAAGAGTAAACAGATTATAGCTTTCAAAAAAACTCTGGAAGACACTACTGATTTGTTTGTGATGCACTATAAAATCATTGATAAAAGTACCATTAGCCTGGAAGGTGTTGTCAAAAAGGATACGTTATTCTATGAGCTTGTTAAAAATAACAAAAAGTTTCCTTTGGCAGAGTGTCAATTTCACTGGATATCGGAAGCAAATAGATAATTGGATATAAATACTATATTTGACGCATAAATCATTTCAAATGAAAAAACTATTACTTTGCGTATTATGTATTTTCCCATATGTATATGTAAACGCACAAGGCTGTGTTGCCAAAATTGGAAGTGGTCGTGGCCATACCGTTGTAATTAAAAATGATCACACCCTTTGGAGCTGGGGAAGTGATGGCAATAACCAGCTAGGCAATGGAGCATTAACTTTTACGCATGTACCATCACGAATAAGCGATGATACTGATTGGTCAAAAATTGCCGTTGGAGATTATCATTGTGTAGCTTTGAAAAGTAACGGGACTCTATGGGCTTTTGGACAGAACACCCTTGGTCAATTAGGTGATGGCACAAATACTGATATATTGGCACCAACCCAAATAGGCACTGCTAATGACTGGGTTCAAATTGCAACCGGAAGACAACATTCAGTTGCTCTAAAAAGTAATGGCACATTATGGAACTGGGGATATGGCGGAAATTATGCCTTAGGTGATGGCACAACAGCGGATAGACTAGTTCCTACCCAATTGGGTACAGATAATGATTGGGTTAAGGTAATTGCGGGCTATTATCATACAGTGGCTATAAAAAGTAATGGCACCTTATGGTATTGGGGTTGGTCTGTTACCCAGGAAAGTGTTGGACATACTACTTATACAGATAACATACTGGTACCAACACAGATAGGCACAGCTACAGACTGGCTGAATCCACGTGATATGTCTGCTGGAAACCTACATACCATGATCATAAAAAACGATGGTACCCTATGGGGCTGGGGAATGAATGATTTCGGTCAGATTGGAGATGGAAGCGGAATTAGCAGGGTAATTCCCGTACAGATTGGAACAGATACCAATTGGTCTAAAATCAGCAGTGGCTTAGGTCATGATGTAG
>JAYTGH010000337.1:0-5137 GCA_043733645.1 Flavobacterium sp.
CATGATAAACATCATCAAAGAAGGCATACTGCTCAAAAAAACAACACTTAGCTTTGAAAATGAAGGCGTTTTAAACCCAGCAGCTATTAGAGATGGTGAATTTGTTCATCTTCTTTACAGAGCGGTAAGCAAAGGTAATCATTCGACTATTGGATATTGTAAGCTAAAAGGCCCATTATTCATTGAAACTCGAAACCATGAAGCCTTGCTTTCACCCGAATTTGATTACGAATGTCATGGTATAGAAGACCCAAGAATTGTAAAAATTGAAGATACTTATTATCTGACTTTTACAGCTTATGACGGAGTGAATGCACTAGGTTGTTTAGCCACATCTAAAGACTTGGTGCATTTTGAACGAAAAGGTATTATTGTTCCTCAAATAACCTATGAGGAATTCAATGAATTAATTGGTGCAAAGGGCATTAGCAACGATAAATATTTTCGTTACAACCAACATGATGGCATCATTGAAAAAGAAGGAAAAGAAATACTGCTTTGGGATAAAAATGTGATTTTCTTCCCTCGAAAAATTAGAGGAAAACTATTCTTCATCCACCGCATCAGACCCGAAATTCAAATTGTGACTTCCTTTGACAATTATGATGAACTCACACCCGAATTTTGGAAAAACTACTTTCTGCATTTCAAAGACTATGTAGTTTTAAAACCCAAATACGAACACGAAGTCAGTTACATTGGTGGCGGTTGCCCTCCTATTGAAACCGAACACGGTTGGTTACTTATTTATCATGGTGTTCATGATTCTTTGAAAGGTTATGTTTACTCTGCCTGTGCTGCTTTATTAGATTTAGAAAATCCACAAAAAGAATTGGCACGATTACCATATCCATTATTTGTCCCCGAGTTTCATTGGGAGTTAAAAGGCGAAGTAAACAATGTTTGTTTTCCAACCGGAGCTGTTGTTTTTGATGAAACACTATATATATATTATGGTGCCGCAGATGAAAGAGTTGCCTGTGCCTCGATGAGTTTATCCGAATTATTACAAGAACTGCTATTAAATAAAATATAACATGAAAAATAGAAGCCAAAAAAACACTGAAAACTTATCCGGAATCCTGTGTATTACCTCCTATCCGCCACGAGAATGTGGGATTGCTACCTATTCTGAAGATTTAATAACTGCTTTAAAAAACAAATTTGAAAAATCCTTCAAAATAAACATTTGTGCTTTGCAACACAAAAATGAAAATCATTTGTATCCAAAGCAGGTCAAATACATTCTGGAAACAGATAATACGGCATCCTATGCTGAAATTGCTAAGAACATCAACGAAAACGAAACCATACAACTGATTTTAATTCAGCACGAGTTTGGGTTATTCAAAAACAATGAAACCGATTTTATCTCTTTTTTACAACAACTCAACAAACCTATTTTTATTGCTTTTCATACGGTTTTACCAAAACCAAATGAAGTACTGAAAAAACTAGTTCTTTCTATTGATGACAGCGTAGATTCTATTATCGTAATGACCAATAGCTCGGCAAAAATCTTAATCGACGATTACGGAATTATAGCTGACAAAATATCAGTCATTCCTCATGGCACGCACTTAGTTGAGCATTTTGATAAAGAAATTTTAAAAGAAAAATACAACTTAGCGGGTAGAAAAGTACTAGCAACTTTTGGCTTACTAAGTTCCGGAAAATGCATAGAAACTGCGATAAATGCCTTGCGAATCATCGTAAAAAGATATCCTGATGTGCTCTTTTTAGTCATCGGAAAAACCCATCCTAACGTAATAAAAGAAGAAGGTGAACGTTATCGTGAAACGCTTCAAGCCGAAATTAAAAAACTGAATTTACAACACAATGTGAAATTCATAAATCAATATTTACCGTTGTCGGATTTGCTCGAATATTTACAGCTCACCGACATTTATCTGTTTACTTCCAAAGACCGAAATCAAGCTGTAAGTGGTACATTTTCCTATGCTTTAAGTTGTGGTTGTCCAATAATATCAACACCTATTCCACATGCTGTAGAAGTATTGAAGCACGACACCGGTATCATAGTCGATTTTGAAAACCCAAAACAAGTAGCGCGAAAAGTAATTGAACTTATAGAAAACGAAGCATTTTGCGCAACCATTTCGGCCAATGGAATACATAAATTAGCCCCAGCAGCTTGGGAAAACTCAGCTATTGCTCATGCGCTGCTTTTTGAAAAAGTGTCAGAACAAAACATAACGTTACAGTACAAAATACCAGAAATCAATTTAAATCATCTAAAAAAGCTCACTACCCCTTTTGGCATGATTCAATTTTCAATTATCAACCAACCCGATTTAGAATCTGGTTACACCCTAGATGATAATGCAAGGGCATTGGTCGCTATGTGTCAACAATATGAAATCACTAAAGATAAAGCCGATTTAGAGTATATAACTTGTTATTTTAACTTTATCAAAGAGTGTCTTCACGGCGGAGGGTATTTTTTAAATTATATAGACAAAAACAAAAAGTTTACCAAACAAAATAACGAAACCAATTTATCAGACTCTAACGGAAGAGCTATATGGGCATTAGGTTACCTAATTTCTATTGGGAATCTATTACCCGAAAATTTACTGGAAGAAGCCAAAATAGCTATGAAATTAGCACTATCCAATGTACTCAACATACATTCACCCAGAGCCATGGCTTTTATCATAAAAGGGGTTTATTATAGTAACTCCAGATACAAATCACCTTCAAATCTACTTATCATAAGACATATAGCTGATAAATTGGTGCAAATGTACCGACACGAAGCTAACGAAAACTGGCAATGGTATGAAAGCTATTTGACCTATGGTAATAGTATTTTATCAGAAGCTATGTTGTGTGCTTATCTAACATTGAATGCTGCTATTTATAAAGAGATTTCAATCGTTTCCTTTGATTTTTTAATGTCAAAAATTTTTACTGAAGATAGTATTAAGGTGATTTCCAATAAAGGATGGATGTACAACGGAGAGCAAAATTATCAAGAAAAAATTGGTGGCGAACAACCTATTGATGTGGCGTATACTATCATGGCCTTGAGCAAATTTTATGATGCCTTTGGCGATGAAGATTATTTGCAAAAAATGAACATTGCATTCAACTGGTTCTTGGGTAAAAACCATCTCAATCAAATTGTATATAATCCTTGTACTGGTGGTTGTTATGATGGATTAGAAGAAGATTATATCAATTTAAATCAGGGCGCAGAATCAACAGTAAGTTATTTAATGGCTAGACTGACTTTAGAAAAATACAGTAAAACAGCCGATAGAAAACTTTCAAAACCAGCACTTAAGAGAGTTCCAAAAACGAACAAACAATTACAACATATTCCACTTTAAAGCTATAAAACAATGACTTTCTTTAAAAAACAAAAACCAATTTCCAAAAAAACAAAAGCAGCTAAAAATGCAACTTTGGAGGACACTAGCAATAAATCGCCTTACTCCAAACAAAACATTAAAAAGAAATTCAATGAATTTGGCGACAGCGATGCTTTATAAAAATAATTAAAATTTAATATCATGATTATGACACCCAAAATAGGAATATCTGAATCTAACTTGAAGAAAAGTACAGCACTACTAACCACTTTGTTGTCGGATGAAATGACTTTGTACGTCAAAACCAGAAAATTCCATTGGAATGTAACAGGCAACAGCTTCATGGAGTTGCACAAATTATTTGAAGCACAGTATACAGAATTAGAACAAGTAATAGACGAAGTAGCGGAACGAATCAACAAACTGGGAAGTAAAACCATTGGGACGATGAAAGAGTTTACCAAGCTATCTCGATTGGAAGAAAATGAAAACAATTATCCTGCTCAAAAAGAGATGATTTCAGAACTTTTAAAAGATAACGAAATTCTAATTACCGAAATCAGAAAAGATATTGATGCGTGTTCCGAAGAAAATCATGATGCTGGCTCGGCCGATTTATTGACAAAAATAGTACAGCAACACGAAACAATGGCTTGGATTTTAAGACGCTATTTAAACTAGACTAGAAATATATGATCGAAGGACTTAAAAACATATTTACTGATACAGGCTCGATTTCCATATTTACCGGAAGGTTTTTTAAGGAAGTATTCAAGCCACCGTTCCAGATAAACGAATTTATGAGGCAAAGTTATGCCGTTGGCTATAAATCACTGCCTTTAGTAACCATCACAGGGTTTATCATGGGATTAGTACTAACAATTCAGTCGCGACCTACCATGGCAAAGTTTGGTGCCGAGTCGTGGTTGCCTAGTATGGTTTCGCTTTCGCTGATAAGGGAAATTGCTCCGGTAATCACAGCGCTAATTTGTGCCGGAAAAATTGCTTCGGGCATTGGCGCCGAATTAGGCTCTATGAAAGTAACCGAACAAATAGACGCTATGGAAGTTTCGGCTATTAATCCTTATAAGTATTTAGTTGTTACGCGCATTTTAGCCACAACATTAATGATTCCCATTTTGGTAATTTATGCCGATTTAGTGGGGATTTTTGGTGGTTACGTTGGATACAATGTTCACGGAAGTATGAGTTTGCAGCGCTATTTCACTGGCGTTTTTGAACATTTAGAGTTCCTAGATGTTATGCCTGCTACCATCAAAACATTCTTCTTCGGATTTTTTATTGGATTGATTGGCTGCTACAAAGGATTCAATGCTTCTAACGGAACCGCAAGTGTTGGTGTCGCTGCCAACTCGGCTGTGGTAACCGCTTCGCTTTCTATTTTTATTATCGATATGTTGGCCGTTCAAATAACTGATTTATTTTTCTGATGGAAAAAAAAGCAACAGTCATAGAGATTACAAATCTACACAAAACCTTTGGTGAGAATGAGGTGCTTAATGGCGTCGATATCACTGTAAATAAAGGAGAATATGTTGTTATTCTTGGACGCTCAGGTTCGGGAAAATCGGTAACAATTAAATGCTTGGTTGGCTTAGAAAAAGCAGACAAAGGCGTAATAAAAGTATTTGACACCGACATTACCAAACTCAATAATAATGAGCTAAATAATATCAGAACGCGCATTGGTTTTATGTTTCAGAATGGAGCATTATACGACTCTATGTCGATTAGACAAAACCTGACATTTACTTTAAAACATCATGATAAAAGCATCT
>JAYTGH010000338.1:0-5136 GCA_043733645.1 Flavobacterium sp.
CAATCGGTTCGTCCGCATGAATCAATCAGTTTGTGCGGACGAACTGATTGATTCACCATGGTCTTTTTGAACCCCTGTATTTACTGGTGTTCCCGAAGGTAAAAAAGTGGTTTCAGGATTGTGCAGGCGCATTGATTTTTGTAGGAAAAAATTAGACTGGATATTCTCCACTACCGTGAAACATAAACTTATTGTTCATCGTATTCCATATACACTATTTTTATGTATGGCTATTTCAGGACAAGAAAACTAAATCCTGATAGCAATTAAAATAATTATTCTACTACCAATTTAGACTGATATTTATTTCCAGTTAAATCTTCAACAGCTATCATATACAACCCACTAGATAAAGCAGCAATGTTTACGGATGGAGTAGTGTCATTATTTTCAACTGTTTTGGTCAAGACTAACTTTCCGGTGAAGTCAAAAACGTTTATTTTGGAAAGTGTTTTATCAGTCGTGTTTTTAATAAAAATCTCCGTCTTTGCAGGATTTGGATAGAAGCTTAAACCATTTTGATTAAAATTATTTACGGCAAGAGAAGAATCAATTATTTTATAAACAATTCCATTGCCGGCACTGGCAATATACAATTCGCCATTGATGTCTTCACCAAAAGTGGTAAAGGCACCACCTGTCAAAGCGGCTGTCCATGTTATAACTCCGGCAGTGTTAACCGTTCCTATTTTATTAGTACAATAATCAGCAAAGAAATATTTATTGGCAAAATTTGGATACGTTGAACCCGTATAGAAGAATCCGCCAGTAATAGAACAACCGCTTGTTGCAGCGTGTGTGTATGTAACGAACGGAGCAACAGTTGAAGCATAAGCCGGACAAGGACCAGTTCCCGGATAAGTTGCAGTGCCTTCAAAACAATTCCATCCAAAATTCAATCCTACGGGTAATGGACTTGTAATATGGTCGACTTCTTCAACAGCATTTTGACCTACATCAGCAACCCATAAATCTCCATTTAATCGGTTAAAGGAATATTTCCAAGGGTTTCGCATTCCTATTGACCAAATTTCATCATTCCCGGCAATGCCAACATAAGGATTAGTTGGTGGTATGCCATAAGGCGAAGCGGAATCTACATCAATTCGCAATATTTTACCTAAATTCTCTGTGATATTTTGTGCTCTGTTTCCAGGATCGCCACCACTTCCGCCATCACCCATTCCAATGTATAAATAGCCATCAGGACCAAATTTTATACTGCCTCCATTATGGTTCGAATACGGTTGTGCCACCGTCAATAAAACGGTTCCGCTTGCCGGATCAGCAACATTTGGATCAGCAGAAACAGTATATCTTGCGATAACCGTCGCGCCATCGCCAGCACGCGTATAGTTTATATAAAAATAACCATTAGTAGCATAATTAGGGTGGAATGTTAACCCTAGCAAACCTCTTTCGCTACCTGTTATAATTGTTGCTGTAGTTAGGGTTAAGAACGGCGTCGAATTTACTGTTCCGTTAGTGTTTACAATCTTAATAATTCCGCCTTGTTGCACCACAAACATGCGAGAATCTCCCACTGGATGTGTTATTTCTGTTGGGGATGTAAATCCTGTGGCAAAACTTTGTAATGCGATGGTTTGCGAATTTGCGGAAACAGTTAGTAAACTGATAAAGAGTAGTAATTTTTTCATTACAGGAATTTTAAGATTGGTAAATTTAATGATAATTACTTTATCATCATATTGTTAATGCAAAATACGCAATCTTTATGATTGCGTATTTTAAAATTAAAATTATTTTTTACATAATTACAGATTATCTATAACCTTATCTTTGGGATATTTGACTTTATAACTTATCCTGATTTTCTTGGTTTCATTTGGATTGAGCTTTAAATCCCAAGTCAAAATTCCCGTTTCTTTGTTTTCTTTTGCATTACTGCTTTCCAATAATTCAATTTCAACTTCTTTATCGGTGCTTAACGGATATTGGTCTTTTAGTGTAATGTATGCGGCTTCCTTCTTATTATTTCTAACAGTGATATCATACGTAAACGTTTGCTCTTTTTTAGAAGAAAGAAAACGTGTTCCCGATTTGTCTACCACTTTTTCACGTTTTATGGATATTTTTTTATCTCTTCCCATACTCAAATTCAAAGTGTCTGAAATTTGATTTGGATTAATCATCGTTTTGCCAACATACAAACCTTCAAAGATGATATTGGCTTCGCCAGGCAATAAATTATACTTCGAATAATCATTGATTTCTGCCAAAAGAAAAGCGTCTTTATCTACTCTTGGCGCAGCATAATATTTATAAGTTGCCGGCAATTTGATTTCTTTCAATGCCACACTATGTGGTTTGCCATTGGACAAAATATCATACGGAATATCTATGTCAAAGGAAACGTTGAGTTGGTTTTCTTGGATAGTTGTGTAATTTGAGATGGAAGATGTCTTTTCTTTTTTAGAATATCCAGTAATAACAACTTCATTTAATGTAACCCCGGCAGCTCTTCCTTGAAGTTTATTTTGATAACCAAGATTTACATCTTTATCATATAAATCTCCATATCTCAAAAACCAAGAACTCAACAAAGGTGCTTGATTATTCTGATTCGGATTTCCCGAAGACAACGTTAGATTCACTTTCTTCCAATCAATTCCTGTGTTTTGAGTTACTTGTGCTTTGTACATCATAGTAATTGGCGACGTAATATTCTCGGCTCTCAAATCGTAAAAAGGTGTCCATGAAGCATTGTTGGTAATATAATTGATGTCTAAATTTACAGCACCAGCTATTTCATTCATCACCTGAATAATTAGCTTTCCATTAGAATTTTTCTCTTCTTTTTGGGTGTTAACTTCTAGCTTCGCATTTAGGTTTATGAGTTTCTCCCCTAGTTTTGTCTCTTTATCTTGGAGACTAACAACCCTATTTTCAAGTTCCGTTTTTTTGGTTTTGTAGAAATCAACCAGTTTCATCAATTCGGTAACATTCATTCCTGAATTAGCGCCACCTACAATTCTGTTTTGATCTAATAAAGTACTAGCTTGTTGGTTGGAGTATTTTTCAATCTGAACTTTTTTGATTTCTTTTTGTGTCCAAGTGATGCTATCACGCACTTTTTTAATTACCGGATTGGCTTCGTCAATTTCATATTCTGAAATATAATTTTGTGTAAACTGCACTGATAAAACGGTTACCGAATTGGGTGCTCCAATTTGCACAGTGCTTTCGTTTAGATAATCAGCGACATTTTTTATCACGATTTCACTCGTTCCCGAAGGAAGATTTACAGTAGCGGTTTGCGATAATTCGGCAGCATTAAAATAAACCGTTGCAGCTTTAACTTTGGCTGTGGTAAAAATTGGCTTTTGAGCAAATAGGATTGCAGAAGCCAAAAACAAGATGGTAAAAAAGGCCTTTTTCATGGTAAATAAATTAAGTGTTATAACCTTATAGATACCTTATAATGCAAAAAGGTTGGAAAGCGAACTCAATATTGTTGCAATGAAGTCAAAAGCAACTCAATTTCAGTATTTTACAGAAAACACTTTTTTTGAAAAACTGAGTTTTAGTGATAGCTGTCGATTATCTTATCTAAAATTCAAATTCTTCAACTGGAGTGCTATCCGTTTTAATGGATGTTGGTTTTTGTTTTAGAAAAAATTTGGCCGAGCCCGAAATTGACAACGGAAAATTCCCAATCGTATCATTTGACGTCAGAAGATTGCGTCGGAACATAAGGTTGGTCAGGAACTTTTCTGTTTGTTTTGCAGCAGGTTTCAGTCGGTTGTTCGCATCAAATTTACCCATAAATCCTTTTGGATTTGGGATTATCGTTGCCAAAAACAAGCATTGATTCACATTCAAATCGCTTGGTCTTTTTTGGAAATAAAACTGCGATGCTTCTGCAATTCCGTAAACATTTGGTCCCCACTCTATGACATTGAAATACACTTCAAGCATGCGTTCTTTCGAACTAATTCGGTTGTTTTCTAAGACGTAAACTAACAGAATTTCTTCCAGTTTTCTCGACAAAGTTTTTTCACGAGTCAGAAATACATTTTTTACTAGTTGCATACTGATAGTACTGGCACCACGAGAGAATTTTTTGGTTCGAATATTTTTGGTAATCGATTCTTTAAAAGCTTCATTGATAAACCCGCGATGTGTCATGAAAGATGGGTCTTCGCTAGTCAAAACACACTTTTGCAAATAAGGAGAAATGGCAGATAAGGGTGTGAAATTTGGATTAGAATTCCCAACTAAAATTGGTCTTTGAAGCACGCCTTTATCAATAGCGCGATAAACAAATTCGCCGTTGATTTTGTTTAAGTCGGCTTCGCCATATTTGGTAATTTTTAAGCCTTCCGGTTTGAGTTTGCTCGTAAAGATTATATTCTTTGGCTTGTGATTGTTGTATTCAAAATTCAAAGCATAGCTAAAACTTCCTTGTGCTTCCATGCCTTCAAAATGACGGAACAATCCGGTTGGCAACGAGCTAATAAAATCCTGGGCTTTCATTCTTGGAATTTTCAATTTGAGCGCATAAACCTTATCTTTTTCGTTGGCATACGATAGATACGGCTGGCATTTGATGTTGTTTAATTGTACTGTAGATGTGCTGTCTAAAGCAATAAAACGCTCGCCAACTATCCAATGGTAATCAAAACGGGCATTTTTTATTACCACATCTTTACTGGCAATTTTGGCATGATTGACAAATAAATTTTCAATCGAAGAATAACCATCAATGTGCAATTCGCCACTTTCCATTGCTAAATTTTCCATATTGAAATGAATGGATTTGAAACCACTTTTCAGATTGAATTTCTTGTCTAGATAAGGAATCTTAATGGTGTCATTTTTAGTATTAGCAAAAGTCAAATCGGCTTTTCTGTCTCTTGAATCGGCAAAACCGTTAATGTTCCATTGTTGTGAAAACTTATCTGAGGTTACCTGAATTAATGTGGTAAGTTTTTTATCGGCCAAAGCCAATTGGTTAAAATCAAAAACCACTTTGTTGCCTTTATCATCTATTTTGAAAGCAAAGCCTTTAACCTGCATATCTGTTGGAACCAAATCCATTAATTTAGAGGAAATGCGGTTTAAAAGTTTGGCATAATTGACTTCAGCATTATCCTCTTTCTCTTTTTTGGAATG
>JAYTGH010000339.1:0-5123 GCA_043733645.1 Flavobacterium sp.
GGTTCATCGTGAATACGATAGATAAAGGTTTTCTTTTGTTTACCTATAAATTCGGCAACTTTTCGGTTAGCCAACAACATAAATTCTTCAATCAGATGATTGGCATCTTTCGAAACTTTGAAGAAAACGCCAACGGGTTCGGAATTTTCATCTAAATTGAATTTTACTTCTACTTTATCAAAGGATATAGCGCCATCAGCCATTCTTTTTCTGCGAAGAATTTTAGCTAATTCATCTTGTTTTAATGTTGCAGCAACAATCTCAGCCGGAACTTTGTATTCTTTTCCAGTTAGAGATATTTCCGCCGGAATTGTATCCGATTTGCGTTCAATGATACTCTGTGCTTCTTCATACGAAAATCGCTGGTCGGAATAAATGATTGTTCTTCCAAACCAGGAATCTAGAACTTCTGCTTTTGCATTCAATTGAAATATTGCTGAAAAGGTATATTTCTCCTCATGAGGACGAAGTGAACAGGCAAAATTAGATAAGACTTCAGGCAACATTGGTACAACTCTATCCACTAAATAAACCGAAGTTGCCCTTTTATACGCTTCATCATCAAGTATAGTTCCTTCTTGTAAATAATGCGAAACATCAGCAATATGAACACCAATTTCGTAATTTCCGTTTTCTAAAACCTGAAACGACAACGCATCATCAAAATCTTTGGCATCCTTTGGATCAATCGTAAACGTCAATACTTTTCGCATATCGCGACGCTTTTCTATTTCTTTTTCGGTTATAGATGTATCTATTTTATTGGCATACGCTTCGACTTCAATCGGGAAATCGTAAGGCAAACCATATTCGGCTAAAATGGCGTGAATCTCTGTATTATGTTCTCCAGGTTTTCCAAGAACTTTTATCACAGAACCAAAAGGAGAATCCGCTTTTGCCGGCCAATCTTCGAGTTTTACTAAAACTACATCGCCATGTTCGGCATCGGCTAATTTATTTTTTGGGATGAAAATGTCGGTATACATCTTGGCATTCGCCGTAGTAACAAAGCCAAAATTCTTTTGAATATCGACTACACCAACGAATTCAGTCTTATGTCTTTCGATGATTTCGATGACTTCAGCTTCTGGTTTTCTGGAGCTTCTTCTATTATAAACATAAGCTTTGACTTTATCTTTATCTAAGGCGTGATTCAGATTTATAAACGGAATAAAGACATCGTTTTCTAATTCATCACAAACAAAATAGCCCGATTTTCTCGTAGTCATATCGACAACACCTTCGTAATATTGTTGGCTGGAAGCTTTTACTAAATACTGCCCGGGTTCGGATTCGATGATTAGTTTTTGCGCCGCCAGAATTTTTAAATCTTTGATTATTTCGTTTCTGCTTTTGGTATCATCCAATTCTAAAATAGCAGCTATTTGCTTGTAGTTAAAAGGTTTATTCGCGTTTTTTGATAATATCTTAAATATCTTTTCGGAAAAGGTTTTTTCATTTTTCCCGAACTTTTTAGGTTTCTTACTCATTGTATCTTTTTCAATTAATGCTGAAAATTACGAAATAGTAATTAGTAATTAGTAATTAGTGATTAGATTTAATAGAAATCTAACATTATTGAAATAAAAAAGGCTTACCTGAAAGTAAACCTTGAAGTAACATTTATAACAATCTATTTATTGAACTATAAATACTTTAGTAGTGCTTCCTCTATCAGTATCTATTTTTATCCAATAACTACCTTTGGATAAATCACTTACATTGATTTCTTTTTTATTTTCAACTTTAATTAATTGCCCAAGTGTATTGTAAATTGTGGCTTTTTGCATTTCGATTGTATCTGGTAACTGTATAGTTAAATTTTGGGAAGCTGGATTTGGATAAACACTCAAATCTGCTAAAGAATTATTATTTACTGAAAGCCTGCTTTGAGTAATTTTCCTGATTCTACTATTACTTTGATCTGCTACATAAATAATATCGGATGCATCTACATATACTCCGCATGGCTGATTAAATTTAGCTACTGTAGCCGGGCCATCTAAATAACCATGAGTTGTTCCGGCAAAAGTACTTACCACACCATTCGTATCAATTTTACGTATTGTATGATTATATTCTTCGGCCACATATAGATTACCTAAACTATCAACAGCAATACCTGCAGGATAATTAAATTGGGCTGTTGCCCCATCTCCATCCTGATACCCAATAGTACTACCTGCAACAGTACTGACATAACCAGTTGGCGTAATCTTTCTGATTCTTTGATTCAGATAATCGGCTACAAAAACATTTCCGGAAGCATCAACACAAATTCCTTCCGGATAACTAAATGCAGCACTGGTACCTTGTCCATCTTGATAATCATTAGTTGAACCTGCAAAAGTTGTGACTACTCCTTGTGGTGTTACTTTTTTTATTTTAAAGTTATAAGTATCGGCTACGTACAGAATTCCGTTTGTATCTATACATACACCATAGGGATCTTGAAAACCAGTTGCAAAATTACTTACTATACCATCGGGTGTAATTTTTCTTATTTTATTATTTAATCTTTCAGCCACATATACATTTCCTGAAGTATCTACACAAAGACCATGTGGAGCATTAAACCTGGCACTAGCACCAGGACCATTTGTTGTACCGGTTAATCCACTTCCTGCTAAAGTAGTAACCATACCATCTGGTGTAATTTTCCTAATCCTATTATTAAATTCATCTGCAACATATAAATTGCCATCAGCATCACTACAGACACCAGTGGTAGATCTAAACATAGCTAACACACCATTCCCGTCACTGAAACCATAGCTTGAACCTGCTACAGTAGTCACTTGTTGAGCTAAACAAGAATTCAAAAAAATGCTAAACAAAATACTAAAACTAATTTTTTTCATTTCTTTTTATTTGAATGTTTAAAACTATCAATCAAATATACAATAAATCAAAAGAAAGAAATGTTATCAACACTTATTAAAAACAACAATAAAAAAAATTAAATAAATTTAAATTTATGATGGTTATTATAGCGTGTTCATTTGTACAATAACTTTAATTTTAAAAACTAGATTTTGTAGTTATGCTTTTTTATACTGATTTATCAACATCTTTTTCAGAATTTAAAACGTTCATTTCTAAGCTTTTTTAAGATTTAGTTAACAGTTGTTCACAACTCAAAAAAGATACTTTTTGTAGATAACTTTGATTGTTGATTTCGGTTGAAAAACATGTTTTTTGTATTGATAACTTTTCTAAAAATTAACCAAACTAAATTTGTTTTTTCGAACTTGGTTTTTGATTACAATTTTAAATCATACCACCAAGAAATACTTCTAAAATTCTATCCGAAGTTGTTAACAATCGATGTTAATTTAAGGTTAACTGAAAATCAATGAATTGCGAAATACTATTAACAATCGATAATTTTAACATTTAAATTTAGTATAATCAATTTATTTTCAAATAGTTATAAACTATTTCCAAAACTACGAAATCCTTGTCAATTAAAAATCAAACACTTACAATAAACTAAAAATACAAGCAATACTTTCCGTAAATTTGCGATAGTAATTACACACACAACATTATGAAAATATCTATCGGAAACGATCACGCCGGACCAGATTATAAGAAAGCGATTGTTGCTTTTTTGGAACAAAAAGGGTACGAAATTTTCAACCACGGAACAGATACTTTTGATAGTGTAGATTATCCCGATTTTGGTCATCCTGTAGCATTAGATGTTGTATCAGGTAAAGCAAATTTTGGTATTGTGATTTGTGGTTCAGGAAACGGAATCAATATGACAGTGAATAAACATCAAGGCATTCGTTCGGCTTTATGTTGGACCAAAGAAATTGCTGCTTTGTCTCGTCAACATAACGACGCTAATATTATCAGTATTCCGGCACGATTTACATCGATACAACAAGCAGTAGAAATGGTGGATACTTTCTTAAATACCAATTTTGAAGGTGGAAGACACGCTAACAGAGTGAATAAAATAGCTTGTCAATAAAATGGGACACAACCACAACCACGTTCACATTCACAAACATGAAGTAAAAGGAACCAACCTAGTTTTCTCCATTCTTTTAAATTTACTGATTACCATTGCGCAAATTGTAGGCGGAATTATTTCAGGAAGTTTGGCTTTAATTTCGGATGCACTTCACAATTTTTCCGATGTGCTTTCTTTGGTTTTTAGTTTAGTAGCACACAAGTTATCCAGAAGGAAAGCCTCGTTAAACAATACGTTTGGTTATAAACGCGCCGAGTTGATTGCCGCTTTTATAAATGCAATTACCTTAATTGTTGTTGCGTTATTTTTAATTTATGAAGCTTCAACTCGACTATTTCATCCGGAACCAATCAAGTCAGGCCTAGTTATTTGGTTGGCAATTTTAGGAATTATTGTAAACGGTGGTTCGGTTTTATTACTTAAAAAAGATTCCGAACACAACCTTAATATGAAATCGGCTTATTTGCATTTATTTACCGATATGATGGCTTCGGTTGCGGTTTTAATTGGCGGTTTATTGATGAAATTTTACGGTTGCTTTTGGGTTGATAGTTTGATGACTTTGTTGATTGCCCTATATCTAATTTATGTGAGTTATGATTTGATAAAATCGGCTACTAAAATGCTGATGCTTTTCACACCAGATTATATCGATATTAAAGAAATGGTTCGCGAAGTTCATAAAATTAAAGGAGTAAACAAACTACACCACATTCATGTTTGGCATTTGAATGAGGAAGAATTGCACCTCGAAGCACATCTCGATTGTTCAGAAGATATAAAAATGAGCGAATTTAATGAGCTACTTCACGAAATAGAACATGTTTTATTTGACAAATTCCACATCAACCACATCAACATTCAACCTGAATTCAAGAAAATAGATCCAAAAGATTTCATAGTTCAAGACTAATATTATGACTAATCTTGACATTACTATCATTCAAAAACTGTTTCAAAAAAGACTCCCTGATTCTAACAAAGGAACTCACGGACATGCTTTGATTATTGCCGGAAGTAAAGCCAAAATGGGCGCCGCTATTATTTGTACCAAAGGGTGTCTAAGAGCCGGAGCCGGTTTGGTTACAGTCAATATTCCAAAGAAAGAGCGGCTTGCTGTTTTTACCTCTATTCCAGA
>JAYTGH010000340.1:0-1724 GCA_043733645.1 Flavobacterium sp.
AATGGCAAATGTTGGTTCGTTATTTTTGAATTCCAAAATCAGATTCACTCCCGCATCAACATCTAACAGATTGTTATACGACAATTCTTTGCCATGAACCTTGGTAAACATTTTATCAAAATCGCCAAAGAAAAAGCCTTTCTGATGCGGGTTTTCGCCATATCTTAAAATCTGACCGTTGTCAATACTGGCTTTGAAAATAGTGTCGTCGGTATTGAAATAGTTAAAAATTGCCGTGTCATAATGGGAAGAAACATGAAAGGCTTTGGTTGCCAAAAGTTTTCTTTGTTCCAATGTTGTAGTGCCGTTTTGAGTTGAAATATAATCCAGCAAAAGCGAATATTCATTTACCGAAGCTACGATAACCGTGTCGTTAAAATTCTTTGCCGCAGCACGGATTAATGAAATGCCGCCAATATCAATCTTCTCAATAATATCAGCTTCGCTGGCGCCTGATGCCACTGTTTTTTCAAACGGATATAAATCGACAATCACCAAATCAATTTGTGGGATTTCAAAAGCTGCCATTTGTGCCACATCCGTTTCATTGTCTTGACGATTTAAAATGCCGCCAAAAATTTTTGGATGTAATGTTTTTACTCTTCCGCCAAGAATTTCCGGGAAAGAGGTAACTGCTTCGACAGGAACTACCGGAATTCCTAAAGTGTTGATGAATTCTTCTGTTCCGCCAGTGGAATAAATGGTTACGTTTTGTTCGTGTAGTTTGCGAACTATCGGCGCTAAACCCTCTTTTGAAAAGACCGAAATCAGTGCCGATTTGATTGTTTTTGTAGTAGTCATGTTGTGTGTGTTGTGCCTGCCATTCAGCAGTTAGATTTAAGGTGCAAAAGTAGTTCATTGCGAGGAACGGAGCAATCTGATTTCTCAACTTTTTGTAACTTTTTTTTATTTTATGACACCAATAAAGCAATCTAAAAAACAGTACTGATTTTCATTATTTTTATCGAAATTTACAACACCATAAACCAAACGGAATGTTACTTTATTTAAGACTGCTCAAAGAAAGTTTTGCTTTTGCCATGAATGCGCTCCGCAACAATAAACTGCGAACCATGCTTTCTTTATTAGGTGTGACTATTGGAATATTTTCTATCATAGCGGTGCTGGCCGCTGTTGATTCTTTGGATAGAAAAATAAAAAAGGAATTAAGTACTTTAGATAAAAATACAATGTATTTAACCAGTAAATCTTTTGCACCGACCGATGTTCCGAGATGGAAGTGGCAACAATTCCCAAGCGTAAAATATGAAGAGTATCAATATCTGAAAACAAATTTAGAGAACGTTGAGAATTTGTGTTTCCAATATTTCGAGGGCAATCAAAATATTAAGTTCGAATCCAAAACCATATCCAATGTAAATATGGTTCCGGTTACCTATGAATTTGTTGATATCCAAAGAATGGAGTTTGCAGAAGGGCGGTTTTTTAATGAATTAGAATCAAATTCAGGGAAACCAGTAGTGGTTTTAGGGCATGATATTGCTGAACAGCTTTTTGGAGATACTGAACCAATTGGAAAAACGGTTCGAATATATGGTAGCCAATTTACCGTTATAGGAGTTACCAAAAAGAAAGGTGCGGAAATGATGGGTTTTGGGGGAGGCGATGATACTTCGGCTTTTATTCCTTCTAATTTCCTCCGAAGTTTATACGGTGATAGTAATAAAAATATGTTATGTCTTATTGTTATAAAACCTGAAAAA
>JAYTGH010000341.1:0-1723 GCA_043733645.1 Flavobacterium sp.
AAACAGAAATCACAAAATTATTTGCGTTGTAGAGGATGTCCGCGATGTTATGGCCATTGAAAACACGAATCAGTTTAAAGGAATTTATCATGTTTTAGGCGGAAAAATTTCTCCGATTGATGGTGTAGGTCCAAGCCAATTACATATTGATTCGTTGGTTGAAAAAGTAAAATCGGGAGAAATTGAAGAATTAATTTTTGCGTTAAGCTCAACAATGGAAGGCGATACGACGAATTTTTATATTTTCAAAAGAATAAAAGAGTATCCTATAAAAACATCGACCATTGCCCGAGGAATTGCTGTTGGTGATGAATTAGAATATGCCGACGAAGTTACTTTGGGAAGAAGTATTTTGAACCGTGTACCCTTTGAAAATACCCTAAAAAATATATAGCAAAATAATAGCAGACTACATTTTTGTAATTAGAATTGAAAAACTATCTTTGTTTGCTAATTTTTTATTTAAAATAATGAATAAACCCAAAATATATCTACTGTTTCTGATGAGCATTTTTGTTTCTTCCTGTATACCCAAAAAAGATTTGATTTATTTACAAAATAAAAAAAGCTCTGATAATGCAGTAGTAACTCCTTCAAATCAAAATCCATATCGACTCCAAACGAACGATGTTTTAAGTATCACTGTCAAAGCTATTGATTCAAAATTAGTTGGAATATTTAACAGTTCTGAAGTGCAAACTGCGACTTCTATTAGTGAACAATCGGCTTATTTTACAGGTTATTCGGTTGATGATCATGGTAACATTAGATTGCCAATACTTGGAGAAATGAATGTTTTAGGATTCACGGTTGAAGAGGTTAGAATTAAAATTGAGAAGATACTTTCAGAACAATATTTTAAACAAGAAGCTGGGATTTATGTTGTTGTAAAATTAGCTGGTTTTAGATATACTATAAATGGCGAAGTTAGTAATACAGGAACGAAAGTTTTGTATCAAGATAGAGTAACTATAATGGAAGCTATAGCTAATTCAGGAGATATCACGATTACCGGTGACAGGAAAAATGTAAAAGTAATTAGGAGATTTCCGCATGGCAATGAAACTTTCAGTATTGATTTAACAGATGCTAATGCTGTTAATTCACCTTGTTTTAATCTTCAGCCAAATGATTACATACTAGTCAATCCATTGAAACAAAAAACATGGGGAACTGGTAAAACAGGAATTGAATCTCTATCTACCATCATTACATTATTATCATTGGCAACTACAACTTATTTGCTACTTACACGTTAACACTATAACACCATTTTTTCATGTTAGAAGTCAAAGATTTTACTTTTTTGGATAAACAAAGCAGTTTTGATTTTAAAGGGTTTTTAATAAAAACTTTAAGTTATTGGAAATGGTTTGCTATCGGGCTAATTATTGCTTTTTCGATAGCCCATCAGGTTAACATTAGAAAGCAAAAAATTTATGGAATTGAATCTACTATAGCGGTTCAGGAAGAGAACAATCCTCTTTTTACTTCAACCACAAGTTTGGTTTTTAACTGGGGCGGAACATCGGATAAAGTTCAGATGATTTCAACATCATTAAAATCGAGATCTCATAATGAATTAGTGGTCGACAGATTGCAATTTTACATTGATTATTTTAAACAGACTAAATACTTTTTACAAGATGTATATGGTGAGATTCCGTTTAAAATAACTTTAGATAAAAGCCAAAATCAATTATATAACCAGTTTATCAAGGTT
>JAYTGH010000342.1:0-1722 GCA_043733645.1 Flavobacterium sp.
ATTATCATACAAAATTATGCTTATTGCGCTTGAAATAGAAACAACACTTGAACTAAAAGTTAAAAAGTAAAGAAGTGCGCCTTTTTACATACAAATCAATTACGTGGGAGCAATTTAAAAATCGCTATTTGTGGCGTGAAGATGGTTACCTCTATGAGTGGGTTAATGGCTGTGTTGTAAGAACAAAACGGTTTGAAAATTATAAAAAATGGTTGCAACTTGGTGCTAAATCTTCGCTCAATAATGATATTGGTTTAATAAGCCTAATAATTTTCCACCGCACTTGTTTTGCCAGAGTTTGTTATTTCTATGAATGATATTTTTAAATAGAACTGGAAAATAAAAAAATAGAAGCCTTTACACTCAATGAAATGAAAGATAAACACATCGGTGTACACGGTACGGAAGTAAGAGAGCAATACGAATATGAATTGCACATAGGTTTTAAACCCGCTCATAAAATTTCTGTAAATCCAAATTTTTGTGATGCCGAAGTATGTCATTTCTCCAACGCATTAGCGGTTCTTTTTTTGATTCACTTCTATCCAAACTATCTTTTTCCCCATTTATGACAATACTATCCCAATCTATGTAAGTCATAAATGCGTGATTTAATTTAATGTCAAAGTCATCCTCGAATGAAGCTAAATTGTATTTTTCAATATTGTCGTAAGGATTAACCAATTGATACATAATGGAGTTTTTAGCATATTTACCATAAACTTCATGAAATTTATCTCTGAAGGATTGAGTAGCAATTTCGCTTTCATTTGTTTCTTCACCATCATCATCATAAGATGTCTTAAAATCTAAATTTAAATAATCGCTGAAGTATTTATTTACAACTTCTAAAACTTGATTAAATATCGGTTTATAGATTTGCTTTTCCAATATTTTTCTTTTAGAAGGCTCTAAAATGTAATGACCAGCCAACCCGATAATAATCGGTTTCATTATATCAGATTTTTTAGTATGCTTTAGGAAGTAGTAAAGATTTTTAGGAAATTGGATACAGTAAAACTTATTTTTTTCATTTAGAGCATTTCTATTTTTATTAATATAATCCCATAATTCTAAATTAGTATCATACTCCATTTTATCAGTTGGGAAAAGTGTAAATCTAAACCATGAGGCAACTCTCAAACCCTCTGTACAATTTATTTTTTCTAAAAAATCATTTATGTCTAGCTTTGCTTCTTCATGGATTTGGTAATTAGAGATCCAAATGTATTTAGTTTCATCAATCATTATTTTTAATTTAAGGACTGAAAAGAAATTTTTACAAAACAAAAATATTGATACAAAAGTAATGGTTTCTTTTTATATTTCAAGAAATTGTTTAAAAATAATAGTTGTTTTATAAAAATAGATTTAATTAAGGTTTAGAGGTCAAATACCTACTCCATAATCCTCACCAATAGTAATTCTTTTTTCTTAGAGTTTCAAAATCTATTGACTTAATATTATTGTAATCCGTGTTTCAATTAATTTTAAGCTCAGTAAGATATTTATAATAAATTGCTTAGAAACCCAAAATAATTCCTATTTTTACAATTCAATTCAAAAATGATAGTCGTTGCGCATGAAAAAACTTGTTTTACTTTTCGGATTCGTTATTTTTTCAAAAATTATTTTCGCACAAGCGGCATTTGTAAATCCGGTGCAATCAACGAGTGCAGAATTGCGCGAGAAAAGTTTTACGCAACGGCAGCAGCTCAAAGA